>JAVBSG010000090.1:0-15478 GCA_031547245.1 Propionivibrio sp. | reverse complement strand
GTTGCCTTGATCATCAATACGGTGGAAGAATCGCGCAAGGCGATCAACGACTCACGCTCGATCCGTACGTCGAGCCTGGCCGCCCGCGTGACGATCCAGACGACGGTCTGGGGCGCCGAGGCGGCGGCGGTCGGCATCAAGAATTTCGGTGAGTTGGAGGTTTATCCGCTGCAGACGCTGCACGCCCAACTCGGTTAATATTCCTTTTCCTTTACCGCCGGTGAAGCACGTTTTCGTGACCCGGCGGTTTTTCTTTCTGGTGAACGATAATGAATAAGATTCCTTTGACAATCATGGGTGCCGACCTTCTCCGCACCGAACTGCAGCGCTTGAAAGCGGTGGAGCGGCCCAACGTGATTGCCGCGATCGCCGAGGCACGCTCGCATGGCGATCTGTCCGAGAACGCCGAATACGATGCCGCCAAGGAACGGCAGGCCTTCATCGAGGGGCGGATCAAGGAGGTGGAGCTCAAGCTCTCCAACGCGCAGATCATCGATCCGAAGCTGCTGGACGTCGATGGGCGTTGCGTGTTCGGCTCGACCGTCGACCTGGAGGACCAGGATTCAGGCGATCAATCGACATACCAGATCGTCGGCGAGGACGAAGCGGACATCAAGGCGGGAAAGATCTCGGTCAATTCGCCGATTGCCCGCGCCCTGATCGGGAAGTATACCGGCGACGTGGCCCAGGTCCAGGCGCCCGGCGGCATACGCGAGTACGAGGTGCTGGATGTGCGCTACGAGTAGCGCGGGCAGGCAGCGCCGCCCATGAAGATATGGATTGGGATGATGCCGCCGGCTTCGCGCGGCTGTCCGCCCGGCGTAGCGTGCGCCCTAGCGTCGGGTGCTGCCCTGGAAGCTGCGTTTGCTGCGCCGCGCCTCGGGGCGGCGGGCCGCACGCGGCTTGGCTGGCGCCTCGTCGGGGGCGGGGCGCCAGACGACGAGCAGTTTGCCGATATGCTGCACCGGCGCGGCACCCAGTTGTTCGCAGATTTCCCGCAGGTAGCCTTCGCGCGCCTCGCGGTCGTCGCTATAGACCCGGATCTTGATCAGCTCGTGGCTGGCGAGGCAAACCCCGATCTCCTTCAGGACAGCCTCGGTAAGGCCGTTCTGGCTGATGGAAACGACGGGGTTCAGGGCGTGGGCGCGGGCGCGCAGGGAACGCCGCTGTTCGGCTGTGATTTCGAGCATGGCAGGGAATCTTTCGAGGCGGAAACTGGCAAAACGAGCATTCTACAGGGTTTGCCGCAATGAAACGAACGCGCACGAGCAAAGCCTGGATGCATGAGCATGTGACGGATCCCTACGTGCAGCGCGCCAAGGCGCAGGGATTCCGTTCGCGCGCCGCGTTCAAATTGATGGAAATCGATGACCGGGACCGCCTGATCCGGCCGGGGAGCACGATCGTCGATCTGGGCGCCGCGCCGGGGGGCTGGTCGCAGGTGGCGGTGCAGCGCATGAAGGGCAGCGGCAAGGTGGTGGCGCTCGATCTGCTGGAGATGGACGGCCTCGCAGGCGTGCATTTCATCCAGGGGGATTTTCGCGAGGAGAGCGTGCTGCGCCAGCTCGAAGAAATAGTCAATGGCGCGAAAGTGGACCTTGTGCTTTCGGATATGGCCCCCAATATATCAGGCGTGCCCGTGTCCGATCAGGCGCGGATCATGCATCTGGCCGAACTGGGGCTGGATTTTTGCAAACAATGGTTGAAACCGGACGGGGCTTTTCTGGTCAAAGTTTTTCAGGGATATGGCTATGAAGATTTTGTACGGGAGATGCGGCAGGTCTTCATGGAGGTGGCGACACGAAAACCTGATGCCTCCCGCGACCGCAGCGCCGAAGTCTATTTGCTTGGAAACCGCTTGAAAGAGCCGAAAACGGATTGAAGGAGTCGTGCGTCATTGAGTTCGATCTGCCCGGAACGGGCAGAGAAGGTTTACAATGATATTTCTAGGATTCTATTTTCCCCTGGCCGCTCCAGGGAGCAACGAGGAAGAGGTACAGCATTGAATAATATGTTCAAGAATCTGGCGGTGTGGCTGGTGATCGGCCTGGTGCTGATGACGGTCTTCAACCAGTTCAATACGCGGCAGGCGGCGCAGTCCTCGATGGAGTATTCCCAGTTCATGGAAGAAGTGGGGGGCGGGAAGATATCCAAGGTGACCATCGAGGGCCGGGTGCTGAAAGCGACGACGACCGATGGGCGCAAGCTGACCACTTATGCTCCCCAGGATCTCTGGATGGTTTCCGACCTGCTGAAAAACGGCGTCAAGGTCGAGGCGAAGCCGGAAGAAGAGCAGCCGTTCCTGTTGAGCATTTTCATCAGTTGGTTCCCGATGCTGCTGCTGATCGGTGTGTGGGTGTTCTTCATGCGCCAGATGCAGGGCGGCGGCAAGGGCGGGGCGTTCTCCTTCGGCAAGAGCAAGGCGCGCCTGCTCGATGAGTCTTCCAACAACATCACCTTCGCCGACGTGGCCGGCTGCGACGAGGCCAAGGAGGAAGTCGCCGAGCTCGTCGACTTCCTGCGCGATCCGACCAAGTTCCAGAAGCTGGGCGGGCGTATTCCGAAAGGCGTGCTGCTGGTGGGCAATCCGGGAACCGGCAAGACGCTGCTGGCCAAGGCCATCGCCGGTGAGGCGAAAGTGCCGTTCTTCTCGATCTCGGGTTCCGATTTCGTCGAAATGTTCGTCGGTGTGGGCGCGGCCCGCGTCCGCGATATGTTCGACAATGCCAAGAAGCATTCTCCCTGCATCATCTTCATCGATGAACTGGATGCCGTGGGCCGCCAGCGCGGCGCCGGCCTCGGCGGCGGCAACGACGAGCGCGAGCAGACGCTGAACCAGATGCTCGTGGAAATGGACGGTTTCGAGGCGAGTTCGGGCGTCATCGTCATCGCCGCGACCAACCGCCCCGACGTGCTCGACCCGGCGCTGATGCGCCCGGGCCGTTTCGACCGGCAGGTGGTGGTGCCGCTGCCGGATATCCGCGGCCGCGAACAGATTCTCAATGTGCATATGCGCAAGGTGCCGCTGGCGCCGGACGTCAAGGCCGACATTATCGCGCGCGGCACGCCGGGCTTTTCCGGCGCCGACCTCGCCAACCTGGTGAACGAGGCGGCGTTGTTTGCCGCACGCGGCAACAAGCGCCTGGTGGATATGGAGGACTTCGAGCGGGCCAAGGACAAGATCATGATGGGCGCCGAGCGCCGCAGCATGGTCATGAACGAGGAAGAGAAGCGCAATACGGCCTACCACGAATCGGGCCACGCCGTGGTGGCCAAGCTGGTGCCGAAATCCGATCCGGTGCATAAAGTGACGATCATTCCGCGCGGCCGGGCCTTGGGTGTGACCATGCAGTTGCCGGAGGAAGACCGCTACGCCTATGACCGCACCTACCTGCTGAGCCGGATCGCCGTGCTGTTCGGCGGACGGATCGCCGAAGAGCTGTTCATGAACCAGATGACGACGGGCGCGTCGAACGACTTCGAGCGTGCGACACAGATGGCGCGCGACATGGTGACGCGCTATGGCATGTCCGACGCGCTGGGGCCGATGGTCTACGGCGAGAACGAAGGCGAAGTTTTCCTGGGCCGTTCGGTGACGACGCACAAGAATGTTTCCGAAGCGACGATGCAAAAGGTCGATGGCGAAATCCGCCGCATCATCGACGAACAATATGCGTTGGCCCGCAGGCTGCTTTCCGAGAATCGCGACAAGGTCGAGGCCATGACGGCGGCGCTGCTGGAATGGGAAACCATCGATGCCGACCAGATCGACGATATCATGGCCGGCAAGCCGCCGCGGCCGCCCAAGGACCCCTCTCCGAAGATAAGCGGGGGGCCATCGTCGCCCCCTCCGGACGCCGCGCCGAGCGCAACGGCTCCGACGGCTCCCGCCTGATGGATTGAGGCTGGGCTCATCGAGAACAAAGGGGGAGGCGACTCCCCCGTTTCGTTTCCAGGACACTAACGACATGCTGCATTGCGGCCGTTTTAGACTCTCGCTGGATAGCCCGTTGGTCATGGGCATCGTCAATCTGACACCGGATTCCTTTTCCGGGGACGGCGTGGTAAACGATGCGGCACGGGCGATAGATCATGCCTGGCGGCAGCTCGAAGCCGGGGCGGACATACTCGATCTGGGCGCGGAATCCTCGCGGCCGGGCGCCGTTCCGGCAACGCTTGAAGAAGAGCTGGAGCGTTTGCTGCCGGTGCTGGCCGCGCTTCGCGACTGCGGCGCGCCGGTCTCGGTCGACACCTACAAGCCGGAAGTGATGCGGGCGGCGCTCGGCGAAGGGGCGGCGATGATCAACGACATCTTCGCCCTGCGCCGGCCCGGCGCGCTGGAGGCCGTGGCGGGAAGCGATTGCGCGGTTTGCCTGATGCACATGCAGGGCGAGCCGCTGACGATGCAGCAAAACCCGGTCTATGCGGATGTCGCCGGTGAGGTCGGCTCCTTTCTCGCGGAGAGGGCCGGGGCGGCGATGGCGGCGGGTGTCGCGCGCGAGCGGCTGGTGCTCGATCCCGGCTTCGGCTTCGGTAAAACGCCGGAACACAACCTGGCGCTGCTGGCGCGTCTGGCGGCAGTCTCGCCGGACGGTCTGCCGGTCCTCGCCGGGCTGTCGCGCAAGTCGATGCTGGGCGCGCTGACCGGCAGACCGGTCGGCGAACGCGTTGCCGCCAGCGTCGCCGCGGCCTTGCTTGCCGCCGAACGCGGCGCGCATATCCTGCGCGTGCACGATGTTGCCGAGACGCGCGATGCGCTCACCGTCTGGCGGGCGGTTGCTACAATCGAAACATAGCTGTCAAGCGATTGGGGAGATTGATCCATGCCAAAGGAAATCGAACTCAAACTGCGCCTGAAGCCCGCCCAGGCGGGGCGTTTGCCGCAGCAGGCCGTTCTGGCGGGAGTTACGCCACAGAAGTACCGGCTGTTCAACACCTATTACGATACGCCCGGCCAGGAGCTGCGGCAGCGCGGAATTGCCCTGCGCCTGCGCCGCAAGGGACGCAGTCTCTGGCTGATGACGGTCAAGGGCGGCGATTCTGCCGCGAGCGCCCTGGCGCAGCGCAGCGAGTGGGAAGCGCCGGTGCAGCCGGGAACTTTCGACTTCGGAATTGTGACCGACGCCGCTCTGCGCGAGTTTCTCAAGTCGCGCGAGAAGGATTTGCAGCCCGTGTTCTCGACGAATTTCACGCGCACGGCCTGGACGCTTGCGCCGTGCCAGGGAACGGTGGTCGAGATGGCGCTCGACAAGGGCCGGATCGATGCGGGAGCGCCGGAAAATGGCGCATCCTGCGCCGGCGAGCCGATATGCGAACTGGAACTGGAGCTCATCGAGGGGGAAAGCCCCGACGCGCTTTTTGACATTGCCATAATGCTGGCGGCGGATCTGCACCTGCATCCGGAAATCGCCAGCAAGGCCGAGCGCGGCTATGCGCTGCTGTCGCCAAGTCCCGGTCCCGTCAAATCCCCGCCGCTGCCGATGGAGCGGGGTATGCCCGTGCCGGAGGCTTTCCGCGCCGTCGCGCTTTCCTGCCTGCAGCATCTGCAACGCAACGAGGCCGGGGCGGTGCAAGGGCTCGACCCGGAATACGTGCACCAGGCACGCGTGGCCATCCGCCGCCTGCGCTCCGCTCTGAAACTGTTCGCGCCGGCACTGGCGCCGGCCTTCATCGGCGTGTATGCGCCCCGCTGGAATGCGCTGGCAAGCCAGCTGGGCAGCGTGCGCGATTGGGACGTTTTCATCACGGAGACGCTGGAGCCGTTGGAAAAGGCCTTTCCGGGCGATCCGGATCTGGCCCATCTGCGCGAGCGCAGCCGGGCGATCCAGGCGCAGGCGCAGTCGTCGGCCAGCCTGGCGTTGTCGCAGCCGGATTACAGCCGCCTGTTGCTGGCTTTCACAGCGGCGCTGTTTCGCGCCGAGCCGCCGACCATCGACGCGGGCGGTAAGCCGCTCGGGAAACTGAGCAGGTTCGCCGTACAGCTTTTGCGGAAACGTGCGGGAAGCGTCAGAAAACTGGCGCGCCGGCATGCGTCGATGGATGATGCGCAGCGCCATCGGCTACGCATCGCCTTCAAGAAGCTGCGCTACGCCGTCGAGTTTTTTGCGCCGCTGTTGCCGGGCAAGCGTCTGAAAGCTTACCAGAAGGGCCTGTCCTCCATCCAGGATCTGCTGGGGCTGCTCAACGACCAGGTGACGGCGGAACGCCTGATCGGCGAGCTGCATCCCGAAGGCGGCCCCGCGCCGTTGCCCTGCGGCTGGATCGCGGGGAGGAAGCATTTGTTGATTCAATCGCTGGACGCCGAACTGGGCGGTTTTGTTGCGTTGCGGCCGCCGTGGTAGCGGCGGGTTTTCGCGGCCTGATATGAAAAATGGAGCATCATGCTTATTCGTAGAGCGACAGAAAACGATTTTGCGGACATGTGGCCGATCTTTCGGGCGGTGGTTGCCAAGGGCGAAACGTATGTCTTTTCTCCCGAATCCACGCAGGAGGATGCGCGGGATTACTGGTTCGGCCGCGGCGTGACTTCCTATGTGGCGGAAGTCGATGGGCGGATCGTGGCGATGTACAAATTGGTCGCCAACCAGCGCGATCTCGGATCGCACGTGGCGAATGCGTCGTTCATGGTGTCTGCGGCCGTCCGCGGCCTGGGGGTCGGCCAGGCGCTCGGGCGGCATTGCCTGGAGGAGGCACGGAAAGCGGGTTTCAAGGCCATGCAGTTCAATTTCGTCGTCAGCACCAATGCGGACGCCATCCGGCTTTGGAAGAAACTGGGATTTCGCATCGTCGGCACCCTGCCCGGCGTTTATCGGCACCAGACCCTGGGCTACGTCGATGCCTATGTGATGCACCGTTTTCTCGACGCTGCGTAATGGTCGCCGCAAGAACATCCGCGGCGTCGTGGCGGGCGATGGCGCCGGCGGATATTCCGCAGGTTGCCGCCATTGCCGCCGAAGTTCATCCGGGGTTTTTCGAGGATGAAGCGGTTTTTGCCGAACGCCAGCAGCTTTTCCCGGCCGGCGCCGCCTTGCTGGAACTGGCCGGAGAGGCGGTCGGCTACGTCCTGAGCCATCCCTGGCTCGCCAACGATCCGCCGCCGCTCAACTGCCTGCTTGGCGGCATTCCGGAATCGGCGTGCACCTATTACATCCACGATCTGGCGCTGTTGCCCCGCGCGCGTGGGGCGCGCGTTGCCAGCAGGGTGGTGGACTCGCTGATGGAATTAGCGGATTCGCTATCCTACCCCTCGATGACGCTGGTGGCCGTCAACGGATCGCGCCGCTTTTGGGAGAAAAACGGCTTTCGGGCCATCGACTGCGCTGCCTTGTCCGACAGGCTGCGCTCTTATGAAGCGTCCGCCGTCTTGATGACGAGGAGTTTGAGGCGATGATTTTCTAGGGCGTTGCCTGCAGCCGCCGCGCAATGAATTGCGCCAGCATCGGGCCGGTGACGACGACGATCAGCAGCCGGGCCGTCTGGAACGCCATGACGAACGGAATATTGACGCCGGAGGACGTGGCGATGATGGCCACGGAATCCAGTCCGCCGGGGCTGGTCGCGAGGTATGCCGTCAATGGGTCGATGTGCGATACGTGCGTCAGCACGAAGGCAATTGCGCCGCAGATGGCGATCAGGCAGATGATGGACATGATCATCGACGGCAAGGCCCTTGCCGCTTGCGAAAGGGCCGGGCGGGTGAAACGCAGGCCGACGCTCCAGCCGATGACCGTGTAGGTCGGCACGAGAACCCAGGGAGGCAGGACGATGGTCATGAGGCCTTCGGCCTGCAGATAGCTGCCGAGGAAAAGCGGCAGCAGCAGCGCCCCGCCGGGCAGCTTGAGGCGTTGCGCGACGGTGGAGCCGACGCCGGCGAGCAACAGCGTGCCGGCCAAGTGCTTCCAGTCGACGCTCGTCAGCCAGTTCGCGTGTAGTCCCGCCGCCACGGTTTCGCCCGGCGTATCGATCCATAAGCGGGAAATGACCGTGGCCAGCAGAGTGACGAGCACGACGCGCATGTACTGCATGACGGCGACAAGCCGCATGTCGCCGCCGTAGGAATCCGACATCAGCGTCATCACCGAAGCGCCGCCGGGAGAAGATCCCCAGACCGCCGTGGTGCCAGGCAGCACCTGTTTTTTCGCAAGGAGCCAGCCCATTCCCGAACAGGCCAGGATGACGATGATCGTTACCGAGAGGAAAAGAAGCCAGTCTTCGCGCAACGAAACCAGAATGGCCGGCGTGATGCTGCGCGCGACGAGGCAGCCGACGACGCCCTGGGCGACGACGAATGCCTGGCGCGGGATGCGGGGAACCCCTTCGGCGATGGCCACGGGAATCGAAGCCAGCATCGCGCCGAGCAGAATGGCGGCGGGGAGGTGCACCGTCTCGAAGATCCAGGCCAGGGCAAGAGACACCATCAGCAAAAGCACCCACTGCGCGGCCGGGTGATAGCGGCTCAAGCTGAAGCGTCGGGGGTTGGAACCAGGATCTTGCATGAATGTTCTCAGTGCGAACGCCAGGCACAACGAAAGAATCCGCAGCGCGGGGACTGCGGATCGCTTTTGCGGGCCTGACGAAAACTTGAAATCTGCCAGCCAGACGGCGTCGAGAAAAACGATAGTATAAGAGTATCTGCCCGCGAAACAAAACGCGGCGATTTCAATGAGGCCTATCGACCACCGCTTTTTTGGAGTCCGGCGGGGCGTCAAACGGCAAAAACCCTTCGCGACTATGACGAAAAAGTATTCACCGCCAGAGCGAAACGCCCGCCGCCGAACGATGTCGCCGGGAGCTGCACATGGTGTGTGTTCGTACTGCTTGGAGTGATCGGTTTTCGCCAGGATTACCCAGGCGGATTCCGCATTGAATCGAAAAGATTATCGGGACGTTCGCCGGTTTCCGGACTTTTTGTCCTCGGATAAAAAGATGTGCCTGTCTGACGCAGGTCTGTGATCAGTGCTTTCTGAAGCTGATGCAGTTGGGGCAGGACTTCTCGCTGGGATAAGGGCAGTCGTCGCGGCTGGCGCATTTTTCGCAAGGCGTGGTCATGTGGATGCGGCGGCTCGCTCCTTCCCAGGAAATCGTGTCGGACGCCGAATGCACCTCGCTCGATGAGCAGTGCAGCACTTCCGCCAGTTTCTCTATGGCGCCGGCGGGCAGGCTATGCCGATGGTCCCTGGCGTTTGCCAGTTCTCCCGAACCGATTCCCAACAAGGTGGCGAGTTCGGGGCCTGTTCCGGTTACCCTGATGGCGGCTTCAATATAGTCACGCAGTTCCATGGAAGTCTCCTCGTTCGGGCAAGCCGCATAAACGCGGGATGCATTTTTCAGATTAGTACACTTTGGGCGGCATTCAAGAAAAACTTGTGGGGAAAAAGAGATCGCTCGGCCGGTCGTCAGGCGTGCGGCAATTCGGAGCGGCAACGCCGGAATCATTTGCCGGGAGTGGCTATTTCGCGTTTTGCCTTGGCGCTCCCGTGTCCGTCGCACGGCGTCCGGTTGAGACCGGATTTGCGCCTGCCGTTCGGTTCATCGAACGCGCTTGGGTGGAAAACCTCTTTCCAATATATTCATTTAGTATTTTCCTACTCCAGAAGAGTATGCATGTCGCCTTGTCTCATGTTCGAGAATATGGCATTGTGTTCGCCGGGCCGTTCCGGCCTGACATGCGCATGCGCGAACGGTGATCGTCTTCACAAAAATAATTGAATCGGCGCCGTGAGTAGGGAGAAAAATTCTTTCCGAGATATTCTCTATTTTTAATCAATCTTTTATTAAGTTAACTTGATGTAAATAATCATGGAAAAAATAACCAGTTTGAATCCGAATCCTTTGGTCAGGTTTTTGAACAAGGAATCAAAGTATTTTACAAAAGCCGATCTGATCAAGTTTGTCGTCGAAAAGAATATCGAAATGATCAATTTGCGCTATTCGGGAGCGGACGGCCGGCTGAAGACCCTGAATTTCATTATCAACGACATCGACCACCTGGATAGCATTCTGACCTACGGCGAGCGGGTCGACGGTTCGAGCCTGTTCCCGTATATCGAGTCGGGTTCCAGCGATCTGTATGTGATTCCGCGTTATCGGACGGCTTTTTTGAATCCCTTCAGCACGATTCCCGCCATCGACATCCTGTGCAGTTATTACACCAAGGACGGCAAGCCGCTGGATATGGCGCCGGAACAGACCCTGCGCAAGGCGCATCAGGAGTTCAAGCGCGCGACCGGGATGGAATTTCAGGCGATGGGCGAACTGGAGTATTACGTTGTCATCGAAAAGGACCCGCTCTTCGAAGCCGAGAACCAGCGCGGCTACCATGAGTCCAGCCCGTTCTGCAAATGGGGCGATTTTCGCGCCGAATGCATGCAGGCCATCGCCAAGGCCGGCGGAAAGATCAAGTACGGCCATTCGGAGGTCGGCAATTTCGAGCTCAACGGCTATCTGTACGAACAGAACGAAATCGAGTTCCTTCCCGTCGATGTCGAAGAGGCCGCCGATCAGTTGGTCATCGCCAAGTGGATCATGCGCACGCTGGCTTACCAGTATGGGATCGACCTGACCTTTTCGCCCAAGATCACGGCCGGCAAGGCCGGCAGCGGCATGCACGTGCACACGAAGATCGTCAGGGACGGCAGGAACATGTACATCAAGGATGGCAAGCTGACGGAAACGGCGCACAAGGCCATCGCCGGGATGCTGGAGGCGGCGCCGTCGCTGACCGCGTTCGGCAACACCATTCCGACTTCCTATTTCCGGCTGGTGCCGCATCAGGAAGCGCCCACCAACATCTGCTGGGGCGACCGCAACCGTTCGGTGCTGATCCGTGTTCCGCTGGGGTGGATAAGCGGCGCGAGCCAGATGCAGACCGATGCCAATCCGTTCGAGAGCGAGGCGGAGACGAAGGATTCGGGCGAGAAACAGACGATCGAGTTCCGCTGCCCCGACGGCTCCGCCGATGTCTACCTGCTGCTGGCGGGTCTGACGGTGGCGGTCCGCCACGGCTTCGAGATGCCGGAGGCCATCCAGTATGCCAGCGAGCGTTATGTCAGCGTCAATATCTTCAACGAAGAGCACAAAAAAGTCGCCGAAAGGCTGAGCCACCTGCCGGCTTCGTGCTCGAGTTCGGCCGACTGCCTGGAAAGCCAGCGCGGCATTTACGAGGCGCACGGCGTATTCAGCCCGGCGCTGATCGACGGGCTGATCAAAAAACTGAAGAGCTATGAGGATGAGACGCTGCGCGGAGACATCGGCAGCGACACATCCAAGGCGCTGGCGCTGGTGAAGAAATACATCAACATCGGGTGAAGCCGTTCTTGAACAGCGGGCTTTCGCGGGGCGGCATTTGCCGTCCCGCTGTCATTTCGGGGCATCGGCCGGGCAGAGGCGGCGGGCCTCAGGCCAATGAATCGTCCGCGGGCCGTTTCTTCGCCTTGAGCGGAAACCGGATATTGACTTGCAGACCCGATCCTTCGGCGGGGGTGGAGAGCGAGATGGCGGCATCGATCGAATCGCAGATTTCCTTGACGATGGCCATCCCCAGCCCGGAGCCGTTGGGGTTGGATTCGTCGATACGGTAAAAACGGTCGAAGACTTTCTCCCTCAGTTTCTCGGGGATGCCGATGCCATTGTCGGCCACGGCGAGTTCGGCGCCGCTTTTCCCGGAAGTCAGGGTGACGGTGACTTGTCCGGGCTTTTGCATGTGCTGGATGGCGTTGCCGATCAAGTTGGTCAGCAGTTCGTAGAGCAGCCGCCGCGGCGCTGGAATGACGACGTTGTCATCAAGCGCGTCGACGCCGAGTTCAATGTCCTTTTGCTGGGCGAGCGGCGCCAGTTCTTCTATGACGCTGGTGACGACAGTGGCAAGGTTGGTCTTCTCGCTCGGCATTGAATCCTTTTTCGGCTGCGCCAGGGCGGCCAGCATCAGCAGCTGGTTGATGACCCGCGTGCTTTTGCCGAGCGCCTTCTGGGCGGCTCCGAGCACCTCCTGCTGCACGGCGTCGGCGCCGGACGAGCGTTTGGCGAAGTTGACCTGCGTAGTGATGACGGCGAAGGAATTGCGCAGGTGGTGCGCGGTGTCGGCGACGAATTTTTCGTAGGACTGCAGCGTGTAGTCCAGCCGCTGCACGTAGTCGTTCATGGCGTGAATGACCGGGCGCAGTTCGCTCGGCGCCGCGTTTTCGTCGAGCTTTACCAGCGAGCCGGGCTGGCGCGCCGCCAGCATGCCGCTGAATTCGACGAGCGGTTTGAGCATCCAGCGAAAGGCGATGGCGAAGAGAACGACGGTGATGGTGAGCAGGAGGAAATGGCGGCGGATCGTGGCGTACCACAGCTCATCCCTGAATTCGTCGTGATTGCGCATGGTCTGCGCCACTTGCGTGATGACGAAATCGGACGAAGGCGAGCTGGGAATCACATAGGCGTAGGCGACAACGCGCACGCCTTCGCCGCGCAGGGTCGTCGGGAAGAAAACTTCTTCGTCCATGGCCAGCGGCCTGCTGAAAGGCGGCAGCAGGTCGTCGCCGGCGATCAGGAGGCCGTCGCGGGTGTAGACGGCAAAGGAGACGCGATCCTTGAAGCGGTTTTTCAGCAGATCGAAAGCCGCCGGCGGCGCGCTGAGTTCGTAGTTTCCTTCATTGATCGTCAGCTGTTCGGAAATCATCGCCGCCGAGCCGTGCAGCAGCTGTTGCTGCATCAGCGTCGCGATCTGTCCGCTGCTGTGGTACGAGACGGCAAGGTCGATGAAGACGATGATGGTGAACGGCAGGAACACCCACAGCGTCAGCCGCGCCTTCAGGCTTTCCAGGGCGAACAGCCGCCGGATCCAGTTGCCCCTACTCGCCGGCATAGACGGTGAGCATGTAGCCGAGGCCGCGCAGCGTCACGATCTGCGCGCCGGTGCTCTCGATCTTCTTGCGCAGGCGGACGATATAGATTTCCAGCGCCTTGGGTGAGACGGTATCCTCCAGCGTGAACAGGCGGTCCGTCAGGTCTTTTTTGGAAACCGTCTTGCCGGTGTAGCGGATCAGGGCTTCCAGCACGGAATGCTCGCGCGGCGTCAGCGACATGGCTTTGCCGTCGCAGGAAAAAATCTTGGAGTTGGTGTCGTAATGCAGCGAACCGCAGGTCAGCACCGGATTGGTCTTGCCGCTGGAACGCCGCAGCAGCGAACGCAGGCGCGCCTCCAGTTCGAGCGGATTGACGGGTTTGACTAGGTAGTCGTCGGCGCCGAGGTTAAGGTGCCCGACGATGTCCTGCAGCTTGTCCTGCGCGCTGATGATGAGCACCGGCACGTCGCTGCCGCCGTCGCGGATATGCTTGAGCACCGTCTGGCCCTGGGTGTCGGGCAGCATCAGGTCGAGCAGAATGGCATCGTAATCCTGCGTCATCAGCAGGTGGCGGGCCTCCGTGCCGGTAAACGCCTGCTCGACGGCGTATCCCGAGTGTTCGAGCAGCCGTTTCGTCCAGAAGGACAGCTCTCGGTTATCTTCAACCAGCAGTAATTTCATGGGTATCGCCCAGCCCCGGCTATTTTGCGCGATCCCGATGAATATGCCGTTCGTGTGTCTTCCGCACTTTCCCCGGCCGGGACCGGCCGGTCGTAAATATAGCGCATCGGCCGGCATTCAACCAGACCGGCAAACCCGGCCGGTGGCGGTTCCCGCCGTCCTGCGGATGGATCACGGAAGGAGCGATTTCAGTTCATACAGGGCGTCGAGCGCCTGCTTCGGCGTCAGCGCGTCGGGGTCGACGGCGGCCAGGCGGTCGAGCGCCGGGTGGCGGATTTCCTCGGGTGGTTCGGGTTCCGGCGGCGCGGCGGCGAACAGGTCCGGCT
Source organism: Propionivibrio sp. (assembly GCA_031547245.1). GTDB lineage: Bacteria > Pseudomonadota > Gammaproteobacteria > Burkholderiales > Rhodocyclaceae > Propionivibrio. Next base: position 1,644 of record JAVBSG010000090.1, on the reverse strand, counting down.
GCAGCGGATTGATGGCCGCGCGCTGCTCGAATTCGCGCAACTGCCGCTTTGCCGCCCGCACGACGGAGGACGGGATGCCGGCCAGCGCGGCGACCTGGATGCCGTAGCTCTGGTTGGCCGGCCCGTCTTCGACGGCGTGCAGGAAAACGATTTTCTCGCCGTGCTCGACGGCGTCGAGGTGTACGTTAGCCAGGTCGGCGTATTCGTTGGCGAGCAGGGTCAGCTCGAAATAGTGGGTGGCGAACAGCGTCAGCGAGCGGTTTTTCTCGACGAGGTGGCGGCAGATGGCGAAGGCCAGCGCCATGCCGTCGAAGGTCGAGGTGCCGCGGCCGACCTCGTCCATCAGCACCAGGCTGTTGGCCGTGGCGTGGTGCAGGATGGCGGCCGATTCGGTCATCTCGACCATGAAGGTCGACCGGCCGGAGGCCAGGTCGTCGGCGGCGCCGATGCGCGTGAAGATCTGGTCGAGCGGGCCGAGCACGGCGCGGTCCGCCGGCACGAAGCTGCCGATGTGCGCCATCAGCGCGATCAGCGCTGTCTGCCGCATGTAGGTCGATTTGCCGCCCATGTTCGGGCCGGTGATGAGCAGCAGGCGGCGGCCGTCGCCCAACTGTGTGTCGTTGGCGATGAAGGTTTCGCCGCCGGCCAGCTCGTTCTCGACGACCGGATGGCGGCCGCCCTCGATGAGCAGGCCGGGTTCCGTGGAAAATATCGGGCGGCAGTAACCGCGCGCCAGCGCCACGTCGGCAAAGGCGGCCAGCAGGTCGACATGTGCCACGGCGCGGGCGATGCGCTGCAGTTGCGGCAGGTCGGCCTGCAGCTCGGTCAGAACCGCCTCGTAGAGCAGTTTTTCGCGCGCCAACGCCCGGTCCTGTGCGGAGAGCGCCTTGTCCTCGAAGGTTTTCAATTCCGGCGTGATGTAGCGCTCGGCGTTCTTCAGGGTCTGCCGCCGGCGGTAATCGTCAGGCACCTTGGCGGCGTTGGCGTGGGTGATCTCGATGTAGAAGCCGTGCACGCGGTTGTATTCGACCTTCAGGTTGGCGATGCCGGTGCGCTCGCGTTCGCGCGCTTCGAGTTCGACGAGGTAGGCGCCGCAGTTGTCGTTGATGCCGCGCAGCTCGTCGAGTTCGGTATCGTAGCCGACGGCGATCACACCGCCTTCGCGCAGCAGCGCCGCCGGTTCCGGCAGGATGGCGCGGCTCAGGAGGCCAAGCGCCTGTTCCGGCGCGGCGAGATTGCCGAGCAGCTCATGCAGCAGCGGCGCGGGGGCGTCGGCCAGCGGCACGCGCAGCTCGGCCAGGCGGTGCAGGCTGTCGCGCAGGCTGGACAGATCGCGCGGACGGGCGCTGAAGAGTGCGATGCGGCCGGCGATCCGCTCGATGTCGGCGAAGCCGCGCAGGGTCTGGTGCGCTTCGCGGCGGCGGTGGCCGTTGTTTTCCATCAGCGATTCGACGGCGGCGTGGCGCGCGGCGGGAATCGCCGGGTCGCGCAGCGGGTGGTGCAGGGCATGGCGCATGGCGCGCGAGCCCATCGAGGTGGCGCAGGCGTCGAGCAGGCTGAACAGGGTCGGCGCCGGCTGGCCGCGCAGCGTTTCGGTCAGTTCGAGGTTGCGGCGCGTCGCCGTGTCGAGGCCGAGAAATATAT
>JAVBSG010000198.1:0-39887 GCA_031547245.1 Propionivibrio sp. | reverse complement strand
GCAAAGCGCCAGCAACTGGCCATGAACCATTTTTCGGCCGCTGACGCTGCGGATCAGGCGAAATCCGTTGGCCGACTGGTTGACCATTTCCCAGGTGTCCACCCGGTAGGTGGCCGAGAGTTTTTCCCGGTTGATGTACAGAGCTTGCCCCGGATTTTCCTGGAAGCGGAAAGCGTAGAGTTGGTCGAAATCCTGCCGCGAATAAACCCTGGCGCTTTCCGGCTGCTGGAATTCACTGCCGGAGATGAAAAAGTGCATTTCCTCAAAACCTGTGCAGACGCGAACCATCCCAGTGGAAGGATGGCGGCGGTATTTCCTGGCCGCCCGCGCTTGCGACCACTGGCTGGCCAGATAGGCGAGCATGCGGGTACATTGCTGCGGGGAGCAATCTTCGCCCAAACCCAGTTCGACAGGACGCACGCGTTGTTTCAGTTGCAGGCCGATCTGACTGATCTGGCTGGCCAGGCGCACTGTGCCAAGGCGTCTGAGCTGAGTGGTATTGAGGCTTTCCGCCGTGGGACGCAGGGCCGCGTCGTATGTCAGGTCGATGACATATTGCGGCAGCGTCTCGCCAAGGGCGATTGCGTGCAGGCTGACCAGCGGCGACCAGGACAGAGCCCAGCGCCGCACCATTTTCTGTTCCTGCAACGACAGGCTGAAGCCGCCCGACATGTCGCACAGAATGAACGCGACATAGGCGGCAGTACAGGACGTCTTGCCTTTCTGCGCATGCGGTTCGAGAACGTCGGGTACTTCTTGCAGGGCCAGCTCAAGTTTTTCCGCTTTTTCGTAGTACTCGTGCAACTTGAGCCATAGTCCCCAGAGAAGTTCACGGCGCGCATGCTGGTGTTCGAGAATGGTGAGACCAGTGAAGTGGATACAGCGATGCAGGATGGCGGCAAGCAACGCCCTGTCTTCCCGGCTTATGCCCAAAGAGCCTTTTTCGGAGCAGTGCTCATAGCACTTGGCGGTTTTTTGCAGAAGCTGGATGACTTGTCTGAAAAATCCCTCTTCCATGTCGGCCATGGGAACCGGCTTGTTTAGGTAGGACTTTGCCAACTCTTCGGCGATGAAGGCGATCGGCGGGCGGACGAGTTCCAGGAGCTGAAAAACGGTCTTTACATTCAGCGTCGAAGACAGCAGGCCATCGAGAAAACGGGAAAGCTCGGCGAAAGCAAGTTGCTGGTTGGATAAAGGAATACGGGAAATGAACTCCCTGCCCGCAGAAAAATTGGGGATGGCCGGGGTGAGAGAGGTACCCGCTACGCTCATGGTGACACCTTGACTGAAAAACAGCCGGTTTCTCGGAAAACAAATGATATCCTGCTTTATTGGGTTCGCTGGGCGGTGTTGCATGAGATCCCGCCTCGCAAGGTTCCAAAATTAGACAAAACCCGTTTCCTGTGCGAGGAACAAAGTCACAGGACGCCCTTTCATAGTAGGACACGTTCGATGCCGCCGTCGTTGGCTTTCCGCACGTAATCCTCCAGCCAGTTTTCGCCGAGCAGGCGGCGCGCCATTTCAACGACGATGTAATCCGCTTCCGTGTCCGCGTCGTGCCTGTAACGGGAAAGTCCCTGCAGACAGGAGGGGCAGGACGTCAGTATCTTGACCTCGCCGTCGAATCCGTCCGCGCGTAACGAGGCTGCGCCGCGTTCGATTTCTTGCTGCTTGCGGAAACGCACTTGCGTCGAAATGTCGGGACGAGTCATGGCCAGCGTTCCCGATTCGCCACAGCAGCGGTCCGAAAGATCGACCGGTTGGCCCATCAACGCGTTGGCCGCCTTGATTCCCGGCATCGTTTTCATCGGTGCGTGGCAGGGCTCGTGGTACAGGTACCGGGCGCTTTCTACGGCGTCGAGCCGGACGCCCTTTTCCAGCAGGTACTCGTGGATGTCGAGCAGCCGGCAGCCGGGATAGATCTTTTCGAACTGGTATTTGAGCAGTTGATCCATGCACGTGCCGCAGGAAACGATGACGGTGTTGATGTCGAGATAGTTCAGCGTGTTGGCCACACGATGAAAGAGCACGCGGTTGTCGGTGGTGATCTTCTGTCCCAGGTCGGACTCGCCGGCAGCAATCTGCGGATAGCCGCAGCAGAGGTAGCCGGGGGGCAGCACGGTCTGTGCGCCGACTTCGTAGAGCATGGCCTGCACCGCCAGTCCGACCTGCGAGAACAGGCGCTCGGAGCCGCAGCCGGGGAAGTAGAAAACGGCATCGCCGTCGTAATCGGGCGCGTTGACCTTGTGCGGATCGCGGATGACCGGTACGGTCTTGTCATCCTCGATATCCAGCAGGGCGCGCGAAGTGCGCTTGGGCAGACCGCCGGGCATCGGCTTGTTGACGAAATGGATGACCTGCGCCGTGAGCGGCGGGCGGCCCAGCGTGGCGGGCGGCTGTCGGGTCTGATGTCCGGCCACGCCGGAGGTTCTGGCGAAACGGTGTGCCAGGCGCTGTCCGGCATATCCCCATTCGATCATGGCCTTGCGCATGAGGCGGATCGTCGAGGCGTCCTTCATGGTCAGGAAGGCCATGGCCGCTGCTTTGGCCGGAACGAATTTTTTCTTCTTCTGCTCGCGCAGGAAGTTGCGCATGGCGATCGAAACGTCGCCGAAGTCGATGTCGACCGGGCAGGGCTTGAAACACCGATGGCATATCGTGCAGTGGTCGGCGACGTCGTTGAATTCGTCGAAATGCCTGAGTGAAATGCCACGCCGAGTCTGCTCCTCGTAGAGAAAAGCCTCGATCAGCAGCGAGGCGGCAAGGACCTTGTTGCGCGGCGAATAGAGTAGGTTGGCGCGTGGCACGTGCGTCGAACAGACCGGTTTGCATTTGCCGCAACGCAGGCAATCCTTGATCAACGTGGAAATCCGGCCGATTTCCGATTGTTCGAGAATCAGCGACTCGGCGCCGAGCAGCGAAAACGATGGCGTGTAGGCGCGGGCAAGATCGCTGCCCGCCATCAGCTTGCCGCGGTTGAAATGGCCGTTCGGGTCGATTCTGGCCTTGTACTCCCGGAAGGGGCGGATTTCCTCTTCACTCAGGAATTCGAGCTTGGTGATGCCGATGCCATGTTCTCCGGAGACTACTCCGTCAAGCGAGCGGGCGAGCTCCATGATGCGTTCGACGGCGCGGTAGCCTGTCTGCAGCATCGCGTAATCGTCGGAGTTGACCGGGATATTGGTGTGCACGTTGCCGTCGCCGGCATGCATGTGCAGGGCAACGAAAACACGGCTGCGCAGCGTGGTCTTGTGGATGGCGTCGATGCGTTCGAGCACGGGCCGGAAGACATTACCGTCGAAGATCGTTTCGAGCAGCGGACGCAGCTCGTCTTTCCACGAAACGCGCACGGAATAATCCTGCAGGCGATGGAAGAGGGTGGGCGCATCCGCCTTGTTGGTCAGCGTTCCAGGCTGAATGCCATGTTGCGGGAACTGTTCTTCGGCGGCCGCCAGCGGCAGGTTGAAATGCTCGAGCAGCCATTGCCAGCGTGCGCGCACTTCCGCGATGGCGTCCAGCGCGGCTTGCCGGCAATCGCCGATGAGCATGGAGCTGTCGATGCTGTTGTCGATACTGCGCAGCGGCAGGTCGCCGCGCAGGAACACGTCCAGGTTATCGCACAGCTTGAGCTTGTTGCGGATCGACAACTCGATGTTGATGCGCTCGATGCCATCGCAGTAATCCCCCATGCGCGGCAGGGGAATGACCACATCTTCGTTGAGCTTGAAGGCGTTGGTGTGGCGCGAGATGGCGGCCGTGCGCGAACGGTCGAGCCAGAATTTCTTGCGCTCGCCGGCGTCAACGGCGATGAAGCCTTCGGCGGAACGCAAATTGCATAGCCGCACGATTTCCGCTGCGGCAGACATGACCGCTTTGTCATCATGGCCGGTAATGTCGCCGAGTAGCACCATCTTGGGCCGGCGCGGTTTGCTCTTGGCCTTGGTGGCATAGCCGATGGCCTTGATGTAGCGCTCGTCGAGATGTTCGAGGCCGGCCAACTGGACGCCTGCGGCATGGCCTGCGCCGCCCGGTTTGAAATAGTCGGTGATTTCGACGATGGCGGGCACCGCCTCGCGGACCTGTCCGAAAAATTCCAGGCAGACGGTTCGCGTGTGCGGCGGCATTCTGTGCAGCAGCCAGCGCGCAGCGACGATCAGGCCGTCGGTGCCTTCCTTTTGCACGCCGGGCAGACCGGCGAGGAATTTGTCGGTAACGTCCTTGCCGAGCCCGGACTTGCGGAAAGTGCGGCCGGGAATTTCAAGCCGCTCCGGTTCGCCGCGCAACGCTACGCCGTCCTGGGCAAAACGGCGGATTTCGAAGCAAACCGTTTCCTGTTCATGGATCTTGCCGAAATTGTGGCCGATACGCGTGATTTCCATCGGCAGGCCGTCGGTGTCGACCATCTTCCACCAGACCAGATTGTCGAGCGCGGTGCCCCACAGTACGGCCTTCTTGCCGCCGGCGTTCATGGCGATGTTGCCGCCGACGCACGAGGCGTTGGCCGAGGTGGGGTCAACGGCGAAAACTAGGCCGGCTGCGCCGGCCGCCTCGGCAACGGCGTCGGTGACCGCGCCGGCGCCGGTGCGGATCGTGGCGTAGGGCAGGTCGCAGCCGGGCAGCACCGACTCTTCGACAGGGCCAAGGTCGATCAGCTTCTCGGTGTTGATGACCGCCGAAAGCGGCGTCAGCGGCACGGCGCTGCCGGTGTAGCCGGTGCCGCCGCCGCGTGGAATGATTGTCAGCCCCAGCTCGATGCAGCCGCGCACCAACGGCGCGATTTCATCCTCCGTGTCCGGCGTGAGTACGACGAAGGGGTACTCGACGCGCCAGTCGGTGGCGTCGGTGACGTGTGCCACGCGCGCCAGTCCGTCGAAGGCGATGTTGTCCTTGCGGGTATGGCGCAGCAGCGTTTTCAGCACCCGCTGGCGCAGGCGGGCGGTGTCGTCGAAATGATGGGCGAAGTTGTTGACGGCGTTGTGCACGGCGGTGCACAGATCGAAGACCTTCTCGTTGCCGGAACGCCGTTTGTCGATTTCGCGGAGCCGGTGGCGCAGGGCTCCGATAAGCGCCTGACGCCGTTGCGGATTGTCCAGCAGATCGTCTTCCAGGTACGGGTTGCGCTGTACCACCCAGATGTCGCCCAATACCTCGAACAGCATTCGTGCCGAGCGGCCGGTGACGCGCTGGCTGCGCAATTCGTCGAGAATGGCCCAGTTCTCCGCGCCCAGCAGGCGAATGACGATTTCACGGTCGGAGAAGGATGTGTAGTTGTACGGGATTTCCCGCAGGCGGACGGTCATGATGGAGCAACGCTGTGATTCAAAAGCGAATTCTAGCCTAGATGGGAACGTAGGCGCATGTCCACCCAATAGTTGGCACTGTTTTGGCTATTTCCGCATGGGACTGTTCGGGTTGTGGCAAGCGGTCTGCCGCAACCCGAACAAAATGGCATCTTCCGGAAACTCAGTGCGCTTCATCCCAATTGGCGCCGACGCCAACCTCGACGGCCAGCGGCACGCGCAGCTTGGCTACCTGCGTCATCAGCGGCGGCAGTTCGAGGCGAACGCGGGCGAGTTCACCGTCCGGCACTTCCAGAATCAATTCGTCATGCACCTGCATGATCAGGCGTGTTTGCAGCTTCTGGCGATCCAGCCAGTGCTGCACGGCGATCATCGCCAGCTTGATGAGGTCGGCGGCGGTGCCCTGCATCGGGGCGTTGATGGCGGCCCGCTCGGCGCCCTGGCGGCGGCCGACCTGGGCGGCGGTGATGTCCGGCAGCCACAGGCGGCGGCCGAAAACGGTGGAAACGTAGCCGTTCATCTTGGCCTCGTTGCGCGTGTTTTCCATATAGCGCGCCACGCCGGGGTAGCGCGCGAAGTAGCGCTCGATGTAGCTTTGCGCGGCGGCGCGCTCGAGGTCGAGTTGGCGGGCGAGGCCGAAGGCGCTCATGCCGTAGATGAGGCCGAAGTTGATGACTTTGGCGACGCGGCGCTGGTCGGGGCCGACTTCGAGCGGTGTGACGCCGAAGATCTCGGCCGCCGTGGCGCGGTGCACGTCCTCGCCCTGCGCGAAAGCTTCGAGCAGGCGAATGTCCTCCGAAAGGTGGGCCATGATGCGCAGTTCGATCTGCGAATAGTCGGCGGAGACGATGCGGGCGCCCTGCGGCGCGACGAAGGCTGAGCGGATGCGCCGCCCCTCGGCCGTGCGCACGGGGATGTTCTGCAGGTTGGGATCGCTGGAGGCGAGCCGGCCGGTGACGGCGACAGCCTGCGCGTAGCTGGTGTGTACGCGCCCCGTCGCCGGATTGACCATGCGCGGCAGCTTGTCGGTGTAGGTGCCTTTGAGCTTGGCGAGCTGGCGCGATTCGAGCAGCAGTTTCGGCAGCGGGTAGTCGAGCGCCAGTTCGGAGAGCACTTCCTCGTCGGTCGACGGCGTGCCCGACGGCGTTTTTTTCTTGACCGGCAGGCCAAGCTTGTCGAACAGGATTTCCGCGAGCTGTTTCGGCGAGTTGACGTTGAACGGCTGGCCGGCGGCTTCGTGCGCCTGCTGTTCGAGTTCCAGCAGGCGGCGGCCGAGTTCGCCGCTTTGCCGGGCGAGCAGTTCGGCGTCGATCAGCACGCCGTTGCGTTCCATGCGGTAGAGGATGTCGCGCACGGGTATTTCGATTTCGCCATAAACCCGCGCCAGCCCTTCATCGCGTTCGATCTGCGGCAGCAGCTGTTCGTGCAGCCGCAGGCAGAGGTCGGAGTCCTCAGCGCCGTATTCGGCGGCCTGTTCGACGGCGACCTGATTGAAGCCGATCTGGTTGGCGCCCTTGCCGCACAGGTCCTCATAGGCGATCGTTTCCAGGCCGAGATGGCGCAGCGCGAGCTGGCCGAGGTCGTGCCCGCGCACGCCGGACTTGCCGGATTCGAGCACGTAGGACTGCAGCAGCGTGTCGTGCGCAACGCCAGCCAGAGCGATGCCGTGATTGGCGAAAACATGCTGGTCGTATTTGAGGTTCTGGCCGATCTTGGCGTGCTGCGCCGATTCGAGCCAGGGCTTGAGTTTTGCCAGCACTTCGTCGCGCGGCAGTTGGGCCGGCGCGCCGGCATAGTCGTGCGCCAGCGGGATGTAGGCGGCTTCGCCCGGCGCGACGGCGAAAGAGACGCCGACGATGCGTGCGGCGAAAGGATCGAGGCTCGTCGTCTCGGTATCGAGCGCCGTCAGCGGCGCGGCCTGGATCTTTTGCAGCCATGCGTCGAAAACCGGCCAGTCGGCGATCGTGGCGTAATGCTTGTCGATGGGCTGAAAAAGGGAGGGCACGGCGCCTGGCGCAGGTGCCCCCGAGACTGCCGGGGTTTCTTCGCCGGAGGTTTTTTTCTCGCCGCTCTCCTTGGCTTCCTTCAGCCACGATTTCATTTCGTAGCGCGTGAACAGTTCGATGAGCTTTTCCCGGTCCGGCGGCTGCGGCTTGAGATCGGCCGGCTGCATCGGCAGGTCGAGGTCGCAGCGCACGGTAACCAGCTTGCGGCCGAGTGGAAGAAAGTCGAGCGCTTGCCGCAGGTTTTCGCCAACCACGCCGCCGACGTCACCGGCGGCGGCCATGACACCGTCGAGCGAATCATATTGCGCCAGCCATTTGACCGCCGTTTTCGGGCCGACCTTGGCAACGCCCGGCACGTTGTCGACGGTGTCGCCGATCAGTGCCAGGTAGTCGACGATGCGTGCGGGCGGCACGCCGAACTTGGTTTGCACGCCGGCTTCGTCAAGAACTTCGTTGCTCATGGTGTTGACTAAACGGATATGCGGATCGACCAACTGCGCCAGATCCTTGTCGCCGGTCGATACGACGACCTCCATCCCCTGCGCGGCGGCGCTTCTCGCCAGCGTGCCGATCACGTCGTCGGCCTCGACGCCGTCGATCATCAGGATCGGCCAGCCGGAGGCGGCGATGCAGGCGTGGATGGGGTCGATTTGGCGCACGAGATCGTCCGGCATCGGCGGCCGGTTGGCCTTGTATTCGGGATACCAGTCGTCGCGGAAGGTCTTGCCCTTGGCATCAAAGACGCAAGCCTTGTAAGCTACGTCCTGCGTCCTGTAATCGCCGTCCAGTCGGCGCAGCATGTTCAGGACGCCGTAAATGGCGCCGGTCGGCTCGCCCTGCGTGTTGCGCAGGTCGGGCATGGCGTGAAAGGCGCGGTAGAGATAGGACGATCCATCGACCAACAGTAGGATAGGCATAGTTAATAACGAAACGAGCGAAAAATGACCGAAAAAGAAAAGATACCCCATCTAGTGGACTCCAGCGCCTCGAAGTTTCCCGTTTCGCAAGAGGCCTGGCGTGTCTTGGGCATTATGTCAGAGTTCATCGAGGCTACGCAGCGTTTGGCGGAAATCCGCCCGGCCGTGTCGATTTTCGGCAGCGCGCGGACCGCGCCGGATTCGCCGTATTACCAGCTCACGGAAACCATTGCCCGCCTGCTGTCGGACGCCGGTTTCACTGTCATTTCGGGCGGCGGGCCGGGCATCATGGAAGCGGCCAACAAGGGCGCCTTCCACGGCAAGTCGCCGAGCGTCGGTCTCAATATCCAGCTGCCGCACGAGCAGCGCTCCAACAGCTACCAGGATATCTCACAGTCATTCCGGCATTTTTTCGCGCGCAAGTACATGTTCGTGCGTTTTGCCAATGCTTACGTCGTTATGCCGGGAGGGTTCGGCACGCTTGACGAACTGCTGGAAGCGCTGACGCTGATCCAGACCGGCAAGAGCCAGAAGATCCCGATCATCCTGGTTCACGAGCCTTTCTGGCGCGGCATGATCGACTGGTTCCGGAGCGCCCTGGTCAGCGAAGGCATGATTTCGCCGGAAGACATGGACTTGATCCAGGTGATCGACAAGCCGGAAGACGTTGTCGGCGCCATCTTCAAACATTACGAAACACGTGGTTTTACGCCGCTTCCCGGCGAAAAAGAGCTGTTACTCAATCTATAATACGGTTAGCACTCAACGTCTTGGATACCGTCATGCGCCGATCATTCTCATTCATTGCGTCACTGGCACTCCTGGCAACGGTTACGTCGGCCGCTGCCCAGAGCACCGCATCGCCTCCGCCTCCGCCGGACGAGCGTCCGCCGGTCTTGGGGCCCGTGGACGATGGCCTCGAGCCCCAGGTCACCATTCTCCAGCGGGAAGGCGACACGATCGAGGAGTACCGCGTCAACGGCAAGTTGTACAAGATCCGCGTCATTCCGCAGCGTGGCGAGCCCTATATCCTGATCGACCAACGCGGCGACGGCGCTTTTGTCCGTTCGGACGGGCCGGGAACGCCCGGGCTGAGCTTGCCGACGTGGGTCATCGGCACGTTCTGACGTTCAGCCGCTTGCCGGGGAATTTTTCTGTCATGGCGCCTTTTCCCATTCCTGCTCCGGCCTTCGATGGACGCAGCCGCACGGTCGAGTCCAGCGCCGTTTTCGAGTGGCTTCGCCTGGGATGGGGCATCTTCATGGTCGCCCCCGCTCTGTGGGTTGCGGCGGCGCTCATCGTGATCGTCGGGTTTGTGGCGGTCTCCGCCGTGTGGCTGCCGGGCCAGTTTCTTGCCTGCCTGCTGACGCCGGTTCTGGCCGCCGGCCTGTTGGCCATGTGCCGCAGTGCGGTGACCAAAAATATATGCACGCTGCAGGATCTTGCCGCCGGCTTCAGGAGCAGGACCAACTCGCTGATGGGGCTTGGCCTGATTTTGATGATCGCCGTGCTGCTCATCCATGCGGTGGTGTTCCTGCTGTTCGGCGGTTCGATTGCCAGTTTGATGATGATGCCGAACATCGTTGGCCTTGGCCTGATGCTTGGAGGATCGCTGCTTGCCCTTTTGCTCTCGTCGGTGATGATCGTGCCGCTGAGCATGGCTTTATGGTTTGCTCCGGCACTGGTTTATTTCAACAACGTGGCGCCGCTCGAGGCATGCAGGATGAGTTTTACGGCGTGCTTGAAAAATATTCTGCCGTTTCTGATCCTGGGCCTGATACTTTTCGTCTTGTCGTTTTTCGCAGCTCTGCCGGTTGGCCTTGGCTTTCTGATCCTGTTGCCGGTATTGACCGGCGCCCTTTATGCATCCTATCAGGATGTTTTCACTGCGCATTGATTTTGCCTACCCGCTCATGCAAGTACTGATTCTTCCCGCCAAGCGCGGTCTTCAATGGCTCGTAGAGGGGCTGGCGATTTTCCGCCTGAAGCCGATGTTGCTGATTTTCCTCGTTCTTGGCTATGGGCTGACGATGATCATCATTTCGGCCATCCCCTACCTGGGGCAACTTCTCTGGTTCATCCTGGTGCCTGCCTTTTCGGTCAGCCTGATGAATGCCTGCCGAATCATCGACGAAAGGCAGACGCCGCCGCCTCAAGTGCTTTTTTCGGGCTTTCACCGCAACCTCCAGGCGCTGCTCATGCTCGGTGTCGTCTGCATTCTTGCGGGTTTGGCGGCGTTTGGAATTCTTTCGCTCTTCGATGGCGGCCTGCTGTTCCGCCTGTTCGTTCTGGGAGAAGGGCTGGGCGCGGCAGAGCAGGCAGACTTGGCGATTCCGGTGGGGGTACGGCTGTTGCTCATCGTTCTTTTCCTGCCCATCTTCATGGCTTTCTGGTTTGCGCCGGTTCTGGCAGCGTGGCACGACATGTCGGCGGGCAAGGCGCTATTTTTCAGCCTGGTGGCGTGGGCGCGAAATTGGCGGGCTTTCCTCATGTACATCGTGGCAGTCAGCGTCTGTACTTTCACCATGCAGTTGATTGCCGCCATGCTCAGAGTAAGCGGCGCCAACCTGTTGCTGACGGTGTTTTCTCTGGTAGTCAGCCTGGTTTTCATGCCGACGATTTATGCCAGCTTCTATGTCAGCTACCGTGATGTCTTTGCCAGACCAGACGATGATATTTGACACGTCTGGCGGCCCTCTCGGAATATACGGCGGCACTTTCGATCCGGTGCACCATGCCCACCTGCGCCTTGCCGAAGAGGCGGCGGAGGCGCTGAATCTGCCGCGCGTACGCTGGATTCCCAACGGGCAGCCGGCTCTGCGCGAAGCTCCCGGCGTCGGTGCCCGGCAGCGGCTCGACATGGTGCGGCTGGCAATTGCCGGCAATCCCCGTTTCGAACTCGACGCGGCCGAGGTCGAAGCCGAACGGCCCAGCTACACGGTCCCAACGCTGGAACGCCTGCGTCGGCCCGATGTCTGCGGACCGGTGCGCCCGCTGGTGCTGCTCGTCGGGGCGGATGCCTTTGCCGGTATGGCCTCCTGGCACCGCTGGGAAAGCCTCTTCGAACTGGCGCACGTGGGAATCGCTCATCGTCCGGGGTTCAGCCTCGATGCTGAGCGTTTGCCGCCAGAGTTGGCGGAAGTTTTCCGCCAACGTTTTTGCAGCGATCCGTCGCAACTGGCGGTGGCGCCCGCGGGCCGGATCGTCGCTTTTTCCATGACGCCGCTCGACATCTCGGCTACGAAGATACGTTCCCTGTTGTCCGGCGGCGCCAGCCCGCGCTATCTCTTGCCTGAAGGCGTGCTCACGCACATTCAGGCACATCGTTACTATGGCTATTTCTGAAACCTGGGAGGCTTTATCTACTTCGCGCTGCCGTACTGGAACGCGCCGTTTTCGGTTCGCCATAGCGCCTTCCTGCTTTCGTGAACAGCCGCATTTGGAGAATTGATCAACAGATGAAAGCCGCACAGCTCGAAAAAATCGTGGTCGCCGCCCTGGAGGACATCAAGGGTAAGGATATCGAAGTCATCAATACCAGCAAACTCACACCGCTTTTCGAACGCATCGTGATCGCCAGCGGCGATTCGAACCGCCAGGTCCGTTCGCTGGCGCGCAACGTCGAGGACAAGGTGCGCGAGGCGGGCGGCGAAATCCTGTCGACCGAAGGCGAGGACGGCGGCGAGTGGGTGCTCGTCGACCTCGGCGACGTGGTGGTGCATGTCATGCAGCCGAGTGTCCGCAGCTACTACAACCTGGAGGAACTGTGGGGCGGCAAGGGGCCTGAGCGGGTGCGCAAGGCCGTTGCCGCCGGCGCATGAGACTCGGCATCCTCGCCGTCGGCCACAAACTTCCTGGATGGGTCGCCGACGGCTGCGCCGAGTACGTCAAGCGCATGCCGCGCGAGCTGCCGTTGTCCATCCTTGAGATCAAGCCCGAGCCGCGCGGCGCGAAAACCCGCGAACAGCTGCTCGCCGCCGAAAAAACCCGCTTGCGTACGGCTTTGGCAGGATACGCCAGGACCATCGTACTGGACGAGCGCGGCGACGACCTGACGACGCTCAGGCTGGCGCAGCGCCTGGAAGGATGGATGCGCGTGGGAGGCGATACCGCCTTCATCATCGGCGGAGCCGACGGCATCGACGACGAGTTGAAATCCGGCGCCGACGAGATGATCCGACTTTCCAGCCTGACGTTGCCGCATGCCATGGCTAGGCTGATACTATGCGAACAGCTTTATCGTGCGGTCAGCGTGGTCAGGAACCATCCCTATCACCGGGAGGGGTGACTCCAATCGGCATGGAAATCGATACCTTGCCGTGCTGCTGCGCCGTTGGCGCCTCAATGCAACTCGGATTAACAGGAAAGTAATTTACCACTCATGCCAACGGAAATCCGCAATTCGCGCCTTTACCTGGCGTCGCGCAGTCCGCGCCGCAGGGAACTGCTCACGCAAATGGGCATTCAGTTCGATACCCTGGCATTCCGCGGATTGCAGCGCGAGGTGGAGGACGTTGACGAAACGCCTCGCGAAAAAGAGGACCCCATGGCCTATGTGGAACGCTTGGCGCAGACCAAGGCCGAGCACGGCTGGAGCGTCGTCAGCCTGCGCCGCCTGATGCCGCAGCCTGTGCTGTCTGCCGACACGACGCTGGAGTTCGAGGGCGAAATCATCGGAAAACCGGTCGACGCCGCTGACGCCCAGGACATTCTGCGCCGCCTTTCCGGCCGGACGCACCGGGTTCTTACCGCCGTTGCCGTAACTTTCAGGGACCGGCTCGAATCCGTGGTTTCGGTCAGCGAAGTGCGGTTTGGGCAGCTCGACGACGCCGATATCCGGCGCTACGTGGCTAGCGGCGAACCGATGGACAAGGCCGGTGCTTATGGCATTCAGGGCCGTGCCGGGCTTTTCGTCGAACACCTCTCCGGCAGCTACAGCGGAGTGATGGGGCTGCCTGTTTATGAGACAGGGGTGCTGTTGCGGCGCTTTGGTTTCGTGCTGTAGCCCCTGCGATACTTCCATTTTCTTTGCCGTTCCAACTTGATTATTTATTCTCAATGACTATAATTCTGGCATGCCAGTCTGGCATGCCAGAATTATTCGGAGAAACCGATCGTGGTGAATAGGGTTCCCTTGTCGCAAATTGCGTATGAGCGGATCAAGAAGGGCATTCTGTCGTTGCAGTTTCCTCCCGGTTTCGTTCTGCAGGAGCGGTCGTTGGCAGAGCTTTTGGGAATGTCGCGGACCCCGGTTCGCGAAGCGATTCACTCTCTTATGCGGGAGAATTGGCTGGTCGTGACAGCGCGAAGCCATAGCCGGGTCCGGGAAATCTCGACGGGCGATATCGAAGATTTGTACCGAGTCCGCGGAATTATCGAAATCGGGGCATTATCGCTACTGGTAGAACGCGGGCTGGCCGAAACGTGCGCCGTGCTGCTGGAAAAACAACAAAAAAAGATGGCGAAATGCTACCGGTCTTTCCGTCAGGAGAACGACCTTTTCACCTTCATCGAACTTGACCGGGATTTCCATTCGACGATCTATTCGACACTTGGAAACATCCGTATGCAAAACATCTGGCGCAGTGTCAGCGACGAGGTTGTGTGGTATGGCATGATGGCCATGATCACTCAGGAGCGGTTTTCCGCCGTGCTGGAAGAACATGAATACGTCATCGAAAGTCTGAAGAAGGCGGATGTCGTATCGATTGCCGCAGCGGTTAAAAATCATTTGGATGTAACGACCCTGCGCATCAAAAATGTCGTTGAAAACAAAAGGCTTGTCTATATAGGCCCGGTGGGAGGCGAGGAATGAAATACGATGCTGTTGTATTGTGTTCCGGCGGAATTCGAAAAAGGGTAATGCTGGAGTGGGACCAGTGCGTGGCAGTGGGGTATGCAGGGCGCAATCAGGAAAGCGTCCAGGCTCATGTCGATGAGTTGGTGAAACTGGGTGTGTCGCGTCCTTATGCGATTCCGGCCATGTACTGGATAGATCCGGAACGGATTTTTTCACGGGACTTCGTGAATGTCGTCGGCGAGGAAACTTCGGGGGAGGTCGAGGTCTTTCTGGCACAGGACGAACGCGGGGAACTCTATGTCACGTTGGCCAGCGACCATACCGACCGCGGACTGGAGAGCGTTTCCGTGTCGAAAGCCAAGCAAATCTGCAGCAAGATCATCGCACCCTGCTTCTGGAAAGTGGATGACGTCCGGAAGCACTGGGATGAAATAGAACTGCTTTCCGAGATTCCGGATGAAAATGGCAGTTTCCGGGTATACCAAAAAGGGAGTCTGGGCGATTTGCTGCCCCCGGAACGCCTGTTCGAAATGGCGTCCGAGGATCTTTCGGCCATTGCCCCTGCGGGACAGAAAATCGCACTCTTCAGCGGTACCTTGGCCGCCCTCGGCGGGATCGTTTATGCAGATGAGTTTCGAATGACGCTTTCCGATCCGCGGCTGGTGCGGCGTATCGAATTCGCTTACTCGATAAGGTCGCTTCCCGATAGAAACTGAGGGCTATGGGCGGCGGTGCTGTTTGAACTTCCTAAAAGACTCTTTGACAGCGATTCGGAAACAGGGTTTGCGTCATGTGGTGTGCTGCTGGATAGCAGGGCGAATTTGGACAAGGGCGTTTTGTGCGGTCGTTTCAATATGAAAGGAGTTTTCTCATGCCAAAACAGGAGCTGGAGTTTATCGATCCAACGAAACAGAGAGAATGGTTCCATCCCGTGGGCTACCCCGAAGGGGTCAAACAGCTGACTGTCACGGAATGTCCGGAAACCAAGGTCTTTACGCGTTTCCTGCACTTCGATCCCGGGACAAAAACAATCGGTACGCTTACGCACGAATGCTGGGAAGAGGTCTATATCGTCGAGGGCGATTTACGGGCCGATGGGCAGACTTACACAAAAGGCATGGTTGCCATACGTCCGCCGCGTATGCCGCATGGGCCGTTTGAGACAGTCAACGGCTGTACCACGTTCGAGGTTCACTACTACTCGAAATAGAGGCATGGTGCTCTCGTGGAGACGTTTTTTCCAGGAGCGGTTTTGAAGAGCTTGGGTAAAAAAGGCGTGCGGAAACGGTTTTTCGGATACTCGTATCGAATATGCTGTTTCCGGCCCGCTCCTGCATCATCCCGCTATTAAGGATGATTATGGGTGGAAGGACAAAACGGTAGTGCTCCGCGTCATAAAAATGAGTCGATGAGCGTAACGGCTTCGATTATTCCATCCGGTTTTGGCTTTGGTGGCGGAATCCGGCCCCAGAGTCGCTTCAATGCCATCGATATGTTTTCGCCCTGCAACGATCGTTCGTTGATTTCCTGGCAGCGGGAATTTTTCTCCAGCCAGTCGATCAGGCAGTCCTGTTCCGGCCAGCCGTCGTTGCGCCGAACGTAGAGAATGGCTGTGCCGTTGCAGGCCGCCTCGGTGAAAGTGCCGTAGCCCGGTTTTGTGAGTACGGCGTCGGCGCTGCTCAGCAGATCGGTGAAATTCATGCGCAGGGGTTCGAACGCCGTCATGTCCCGGCGGACAATCTTCCAGCTCTCCGGCACGAGCCAGTGCACGCCGGAGGTCGACGGCCAGCGAGTTGCATCCAGATCCTTGTCGAAACCGCCGAAGGCGACCAGAACGAGGCGCGTTTCGGGAGATACGCCCAGTTTCCGCTGCAATTCCCCGCGGTGGTTTTCCCCCGTCGCCGCCACTGGTGCGATGGCTCGGGCATTGGGCAGGCCGGTCATCGGCATGGCCGGCGTCATGCGCAAGAAATGCCTGGCGCTGCGGTAGGCGGAGAGGATCTGTTCATGGATCGGCGCCGCCCAGTCTTCGTGGCCGAATACATGATGGAAAATATCGGCCCAGTTGAGCGAACACATCGACAGCGAAGGAATCCCGGTTCTGGAAGCACCCGCCAGCGGCAGGTAAGCCACGTCGGTTAGCACGAGATCGGGCGACAGGCCGTGCAACAGCGCAGCCTCCGTTCCGACTCGTGTCTCCCACCCAGCATGCCACTCGCGGTAGGCCGCCGCCGTAGCGTCCGGGTCGATGCTGACGGCATCGCGCATGAAAAAGCCGAAATCGCTGCTGCCGGCAATGTGGTGGAAAGGCGCGTGGATTCGCGTGCGCATTTTTTCTACGGGCAGCCCGCAGCGGATCGTCAAGCGCAGCTCCGGCCGGCGGACGGCCAGGGCGTTGATGACCGGCGCCGCCTGCGCCAGGTGGCCGAAGCCGTGTGAGGAAATGTCGACGAAAAGATGCGGCATGGGACAGGCCTAAAGAAAACGCGCCAGCAGGGCGCCCGGAAGCTCGCTGGGTAAAGGAATACGCACGCGGTGGCCGTTGCCCGGTGCGACCGCGATGGCTGTGCCGTCGCTGGCCAGCATGCGCTCCAGGAGAATCTCGAAGTTGCCGGAAGGGTGGATGACCTCGATCCGGTCGCCGACGGCGAAGCGGTTCTTGACCTCAACTTCGGCCATCCCGCTTGCGCCGTCCCAGCCGGTCACATCGCCCACGTAGAGGCTGCGGCCGGATTCGGAATGGCCGCGCAGGTAATTCTGCATGTCGCCGTCGGGGTGGCGCTGGTAAAAGCCGCTGGTGTAGCCCCGGTTGGCCAGACCTTCGAGCTCGCCGAGCAGCTGCGGGTTGAAAGGCAGGCCAGCGGCGGCGGCGTCGATGGCGCGGCGGTAGACCTGCGCCGTACGCGCCGCGTAATACGGCGATTTGGTGCGCCCTTCGATCTTCAGCGAGTCGACGCCGATGTCGACGAGGCGCTGTACATGTTCCAGTGCGCGCAGGTCTTTCGAGTTCATGATGTAGGTGCCGTGTTCGTCTTCCTCGATCGGCATCAGCTCGCCGGGGCGCTCGCGTTCCTCCAGCAGCCAGACCCGGCGTGCCGGATCCTCTGCGGTCTGCACGTCGCCCGTCGCGTTTTCGTGCGCGCCTTTGAGCGAGTAATCCCAGCGGCAGGAATTGGTGCAGGCGCCCTGGTTCGAATCGCGGCGATTGAAGTAACCGGACAGCAGGCAGCGCCCTGAATAAGCCACGCACAGCGCGCCATGGACGAAGGTTTCCAGCTCGATGTCCGGGCATTCCTCGCGGATCTCGGCGACCTCGTCAAGCGACAGCTCGCGCGAGAGGATGATGCGGGCAACGCCGAGCTTGCGCCAGAAGCGTACGGCGGCGAAGTTGGCGGTATTGGCCTGCACCGAGAGATGAACGGGCATCGCCGGCCAGGCCTCGCGCGCGAGATCGATCAGGCCCGGGTCGGCCATGATCAGCGCGTCCGGCTGCAGCGCGACGACAGGCGCCATATCGGCCAGGTAGGTACGCACCTTGGCGTTGTGAGGCAGGACATTGCTGACCAGATAAAACTTCTTGCCGGCGTGGTGGGCCTCGGCAATTGCCTGTCCGAGTTTTTCCAGGTTGCCGAATTCGTTGTTTCGCACACGCAGGCTGTAGCGCGGCTGGCCGGCATAGACCGCGTCGGCGCCGAAAGCGAAGGCGCGGCGCATCATTTCCAGGGATCCGGCGGGAGAAAGCAGTTCCGGAGCGGGGTGATGCGCGTGAGGGGCTGGCAGGATAGGCATGGAGCTTTTGACAGGAAGAGGTAGAATGCGGTAGCCCCGAAATTCTACCCGTTTTCTCCGAATCGACCGTTCATGCCAGATTCTTTCCCAGAAGATATCCTGATCAATTTCACGCCGCAGGAGACGCGCGTCGCTGTCATGTATCAGGGCGTCGTGCAGGAACTGCACATCGAGCGCAACAGCAGCCGCGGCCTTGTCGGCAACATCTATATCGGCCGGATCGTGCGCATCCTCCCGGGAATGCAGTCGGCATTCGTCGACGTCGGCCTGCAGCGAACGGCGTTCCTGCACGTTGCCGACATCTGGGAGCCGCGCAATCCCGGTGAACCGGCCCGGCCGATCGAACACATCCTGCACGAGGGCCAAAGTATCGTCGTGCAGGTCATCAAGGACCCCATCGGCACCAAAGGCGCTCGCCTGTCGACGCAGATTTCCCTGGCCGGCCGCATGCTCGTCTACCTGCCGCAGGAAAAACATATCGGCATTTCCCAGCGCATCGAAAACGAAGCCGAGCGCGAAGCACTGCGCGGCAAGCTTGCCCAGATGGTGGCCAGCGACGAACAGGGCGGCTACATCGTGCGCACGATTGCCGAAGGCGCCTCCGACGAGGAACTGGTCAACGACATCGAATACCTGCGCAAGTTGTGGCTCTCGATCCAGTCCGACTCGAAAAAGGTATCGCCTCCCGGTCTGCTTTACCAGGAACTTTCCCTGTGCCTGAGAGTGCTGCGGGATTTCGTCAATGCCCGCACGACGCGCATCGTCATCGACTCGCGCGAGAATTTTCAGAAACTCTCCTCTTTTGCCGCCGAATACACGCCCGCGGTGCTGCCGCTTCTCAGTCACTACATCGGCGAGCGCCCGCTGTTCGACCTTTACGGCGTCGAGCAGGAGATCGAAAAGGCGCTGGCCCGCCGCGTCGACCTGAAGTCGGGGGGCTACCTGATCTTCGACCAGACCGAGGCGATGACGACTATCGACGTCAACACCGGCGGTTACGTCGGCGTGCGTAATTTCGACGACACGGTATTCAAGACCAATCTCGAGGCCGCGCATGCGATTGCCCGCCAATTGCGGCTGCGCAATCTCGGCGGCATCATCATCATCGATTTCATCGACATGGACAGCGACGAGCATCAGGCTGCCGTGCTCGATGAATTCAACAAGGCGCTGTCCTGTGACTCCACCCGTTTGACGGTGAACGGCTTCACGGCGCTTGGCCTCGTCGAAATGACGCGCAAGCGCACGCGCGAATCGCTGGCGCATGTGTTGTGCGAGGAGTGCCCGACCTGTGGTGGGCGGGGCGAGGTCAAGACTGCGCGTACCGTCTGCTACGAAATCCTGCGCGAACTGCTACGCGAGGCGCGCCAGTTCAGCGCCCGCGAGTTCCGCGTGTTGGCCAGCGTGGCCGTCATCGACGTTTTTCTCGACGAGGAGGCGCAGGGCTTGGCGATGCTCTCCGATTTCATTGAAAAACCGGTTTCATTGAAGGCCGAACCCAGCTATGCGCAGGAGCAATATGATATCGTGCTTTTATGATAGTGTTATGTCATGCTGTATATGAACGAACGATGAGAGGCCTGCCCGTGAAAATCGGCACGGCTGTGCGTGCTGTCGCCGTGGCCTGCGTGCTGAGCGTGTTCATGGCAGGCTGTGGGATGATCCCGGTGACTCCGGAAAAACCGCCCGCTTCCAATCGTGCGGCATTTTCCGAACAAGGCCAGGAGATCGCCATTTATGCGCTGAGCCTGATCGATACCGGCTATCGTTTCGGCGGCAAGAATCCGGATGCCGGACTCGATTGCAGCGGCATGGTTTCCTACATTTTCGGCAAGGCCGCGGGCTTGCGGCTCACCGGCAGCGCCGCGGACATCGCCCGCCAGGGCCGTCCGGTTGGCAGGAGCGATCTGCGGGCCGGCGATCTTGTTTTTTTCAATACGCGCAACGCCTCTTTTTCACACGTCGGCATCTACATCGGCGACGAACGCTTCGTCCACGCGCCTTCGACCAACGGCCGCGTGCGTGTCGACCAGCTGAATGCCCGTTATTATGCCCAGCGCTATGAAGCCGCGCGCTCCTATTTCGACTAAGAAGCCCCAATGAAATGATTCTAGCGTTGCGCCGGATTGCCACTCTATCCGTTCCATGATTTGCGAAAGAAAACGATTATGCCCGTTACGCTGAATCGGCCCGCCGCCGTTATTTTCGACATGGACGGTCTGCTGCTCGACAGCGAACGCGTGGCGCTCGACTCCTTCGCGAGGGCCGCTGCCGAGCTTCATCTGCCCTGGAGGCGTGAGGTCGGACTCAGCATGGTCGGGCTGAATTCCCGGGAGTCCGACAGGCGTGTCCAACTGGCGTTTGGCGGGGACTATCCGGTGGACTTGCTGCGCGAGCGTTTCGGGTTGTTGTATGGCGCGGCTATCGAACGTGGAGAAATTCCCGTCAAACCTTTCGCGCACGAACTGCTGCAAGGGCTGCAGGAGCGCCGCATTCCCCGTGCCGTGGCGACTTCGACGCAACGCGACCGCGCGGTGGCCAAACTCACCCGTGCCGGGTTGCTGCCCTATTTCACGGCGCTTGCCTGCGGCGATGAAGTCGCGCGCAGCAAACCCGCGCCGGATATTTTCCTGCTGGCCGCCGAGCGGCTGGGGGCGGGTCCTGCGCAGTGCCTGGTGCTGGAAGACTCCAACGCAGGCGTGCGCGGCGCCGTGGCCGCAGGCATGCACGCGGTGATGGTGCCAGACCTGCTTGAGCCGGACGAAGAGGTGCTGCGCCTCAAGGTGCAGCGCGCCGATTCTCTCAAGGATGTGTTGGATGCATTGCCAACGTAGCAATGCTATGGCAGCAGCAGCTTGTCCTGCAGCCTTTTCAGCGCGCGCAGCATGGTCTCACGATTGCGCGCGAGCTTCATCCATGCCGGCAGGCGCGAAAACATCGAGCGGTTGGAGGAACCGTTGCGTTCGCGCAGCGTAGCCTGCACGTAGTCCTGCAACGCCAACAGGTGGCGGCCGTTGTAGACCCATACCGGCCCGAGCCGCGTCGTTGTCGTCAGCCGCAGAGGCAAACCGAAGTGCGGATCGGCAGCCTCGGCAGAATGTACCCGGTGCCATTCGCCGGAAATTTTTGTCGTATGGCCGCAACGGGGGCAAAGCCCTGGCAATGGCTTCGGCGGATTGGCCGGGCGGGACGCATATACCTTTTCCACAGATAGCCACTTGTGTCCGCAAAATCCGCAGGGCCGGCGGCCGGAAATGGATACCGGTCCGCGCCAGTCGTCCCTCGCGGAATCCAGCTTCGAGGCGCAATGCCCGCAGCAGAAGCTGGCTTGCCAGCGATAAGGCTGCCATTCGGCGAATACCGTGCCGGCATGCCGGCAGTCGGGGCAGACGACGGAAATCTCGTCGGCATAGGCGGCCAGCGGCCGTCCGTCGTCAAAATGCCTTCCCATTTCATCTCCTTTATGGCCCGTAAATGAAAACTGCCGCGGGAAATCCTGCCGATTCCCCGCGGCAGTCATGCCGGTATGGCGATCAGTTTTTCATGGGATCGTTGAACTTCATATCCTCGTAAGGGATGAACCGGGTCCTGTGCTTGAGGCGGTATCCCCACCAGATTGCCAGGAACAGCGGAATGCCGACGTAGGCGCCAATGAAGTCGGCCCAGGGGAAATCATGGGCCATGGTGCCGGTGAGGATGGCCCAAACATCCTCGTAGCGTTGGCCCAGCATGATGATCAGGCAAAGCGCGAAAGCGAACAAGGGGCCGAAGGGGAAGAGGGTGGCGCGGTAAGGCAGGTCGGACAGCTTGCGTCCCTGTTTGATATAGCCCTTGCGGAAGCGGTAGTGGCTGATGGCGATGCCCAACCAGGCGATGAAGCCGGTCATGCCCGACATGCCGACGAGCCAGAAGAACACCAGTTTTTCGCTGAACACGGAAGTCAAAAAACACAGCATCGACACCACAGTGGTAGCGTACAGCGCGTTGCGCGGCACGCCGTTTTTGGAGAGCTTGGTGAACATTTTCGGCGCCTTGCCTTCGCAGGCCATGGCGTAGAGCATGCGCGTCGAGGCGTACATGCCGGAGTTGCCGGCAGAGAGCACCGAGGTCAGGATGACGGCGTTCAGCACCGCCGCTGCGAAAGCCAGGCCGGCGCGCTGGAAAACCAGTGCGAACGGGCTGACGGCGACATTTTCCTCGCTGCTGCTGAGCAGGTTGGGGTCGGTGTAGGGAATCAGCACGCCAATGATGAAGATGGCCAACACGTAAAACAGCAGAATCCGCCAGAAAACCTGCCGCACGGCCTTGGGAATGTTCTGGCGCGGATTCTCGGACTCGCCGGCGGCAATGCCGATCAGTTCGGTTCCCTGGAAGGAGAAGCCCACGACGATGGCTACGCCGATAAGCGCCGGCATTCCGCCGACGAAGGGCGCCTCGCCCGTCGTCCAGTTCTGCCAGCCGGCCTGCTCGCCGCCATGCAGGATGCCGAAGATCATCAACACGCCGACGGCGATGAAGAAGATGACGGTGATCACCTTGATCAGCGCGAACCAGTATTCGCCCTCGCCGAAACCGCGCACCGAGATGAAATTGAGCAGGAAAATGACGCCCAGGAACAAGGCCGCCCAGCCGACGCCGGGAATGTCCGGGAACCAGTAGCGCATGATGATCTGCAGCGTCACCAGGTCCACGGCGACGGTAACGGCCCAGTTGTACCAGTAATTCCAGCCCAGCGCGAAACCGAAGCCCGGTTCGACGTAGCGCGCGCCATAGGTTGAGAATGAACCGGGAACCGGCATGTAGGCGGCCAGTTCGCCGAGGCTGGTCATCAGGAAGTAGACCATCACGCCGACGAGCAGATAGGCCAGCAGCGCTCCGCCCGGGCCGGCGTTGGCCACAGTGGCGCCGGAGGCGACGAACAGGCCGGTGCCAATGGCGCCGCCGATGGCGATCATGGTCAGGTGGCGGGCCTTGAGCGCGCGTTTCAACTGTACCGGCTCGGTGTTGTTTTGATCGTCAACAGGGGCGGTGATCGATGTCGTCTGCATGTGAAGTCCGTCGCGGTTAGACAGCAGGAACTCCTGCCGGGAAGGTTGTTTAAGTTATAAGGAAGACTGCGAGGGAAGGAAGAACCGAATTTTCAGCGTATTCCATCCACAATTACATAAAAATGGCCGTCATTATCATACGTTCGGGCGGTCTTGGGCAATCGTCCCGGATAGCTGCCGGAGCCGGTTCATTCTCCATCCGGCGGAAAACGCCAGAACATCGGGCAGAAATTCCCTGAAGTCGGTAGCGAATCCTTCCGCATCGGCGAGAAATTCCTCGATGCCGCCGGCCAGCGTGTTGGCGCGCCGCAGACGGTAAACCGCCATGCGGTCGATTACCCGGCCGACGGCATCGACGTTCCGGTAAGAGCGAAGCCAGCCATTTGTTCGCATGCGCTCGCCCATCTCGCGCGCTTTTTCGGGTAGCGACGGCGAATGAGCGGCCAGTGCGGCGTGAAGCCGTTCGACGTAGTCGTCGAGCGTGCCGATGCCGTGGATTGCCCAGTCATGCGCCAGCAGGTGGTCGTAAAACAGATCGACGAGTATTCCGCCGACGCGGCGGCGCAATGGGCTGATGCGGGCGCGGCTGGCAATGAAGGCGGGGTGTTTGTCGGCGAAGCCGTCGATCGCCCGATGCAGCGCGACGCCGGAGGCCAGATCCGGCGGCAGGCCTGCCGGCAGCGGCCCCTTGACGGCGTCGCCCAGCAGGCCGCCAACCTGGTCGGCATCGGCGTCTCCCGCCAGCAGGGCATGGGCGAGGAAATTCATCGATTACGTTTCCTGCAAAAAATCGAACCTTGCCGGTTTTTGCCGTACGCCGTATTCGGGAAGCGCCGGCAAGGTATGATGGCGGGTATTCCACGCCACTACGGGAGAGTTTTCATGCCTACATTGCATGTCGAGCTTTTTGCCGGACGAACCGACGAGAAGAAGCGCGAACTGGTTGCCGCGCTGACCAGCGAAACCTGTCGCGTGCTGGGCTGCGAGCCGGGCGCCGTAGACATCGTCCTGATCGATGTCGAGCGCAAAAACTGGGCGACCGGCGGCAAACTGTGGTCGGAAATATCGTAACGTATCAGTACGCCTGCCGATTGGGCGGCATCCCGGCTCAATAGCCGCGCGCACGATCCACGAATCCCGCGAGGCTGCCTGCCGCGCCGCCTTCCGCCAGCGTCCGCAGACTGGCGGCGATCTGTCTGGCGGCTTCTTCCGGCACGGTGTCGGCCGCGACGTGCGGCGTCAGGATTATGCGTGGATGCCGCCAGAAAGGATGGTTCTCCGGCAGCGGCTCTTCGACGAACACGTCGAGCAGGGCGAAGCGCAGACGGTCCTTGTCCAGGCACGCCAGCAAGGCATTTTGATCGATCAGCGAACCGCGTCCGGCGTTGATGATGGCAGAATCCTTCGGCAGCAGATCCAGGCGCTTGGCGTCGAGCAGATGCCTTGTCTCCGGCGTTGCCGGCAGTACGCTGAACAGCACGTCGGTTTCCGGCAACAGCGCGCGCAGCCCCGCCTCGCCATGCGCGCAGGCGATACCGTCGATTTCCCGCGGCCGGCGGCTCCAGCCGCTTACCCGGTAGCCCAGGCGCTTAAGATCGTGCGCCACATGCGTGCCCAACTGACCCAGGCCGAGCACCGTCACCCGCAGGCTGTCTGCCAGCCGCGCTGGCTGCTGGATCCACTGGGCCGCTTTCTGCTGCTGCAGGTAAATGTCCATCTGCCGCTGGTAATGCAGCAGGCCGTACAGGCAATACTCGGTCATTTGCTGTGCCATGCCGGCGTCGGTGAGGCGGACGATGGCCACGTCCTGCGGAACGTCGCCGCGGCGCAGCAGCGCATCGACGCCGGCGGCCAGCACGAAAATGGCCTGCAGCTTCGGGAAACGCGCGAAGAAATCCTTGGGAGGTGACCAGACGACGGCAAAGCGGACTTTTTCCGCATCGGCTTCTTCAGGCCAGCAAGCGATTGGCCAATCCGGCAGAGCGTCCTTCAGCAAACGCAGGTAGACGTCCTGCTGGTCTGGAGAATAGAGATATAACATGCGGTTTCCCTCGTGAAAAAAGCGTTGCCTGATCAATGCGCTGCTGCCAGCGTGTCCTAAGGCGTAATCACCAACTTGCCGGGCAAGACTTTCAGGTCGGAAACCTGCTTGCCGATGAAGTCGTCGGCCTTGTACACCTCGGTGCCTTCGAGTTTGGGCAGGACGACCTGGTTCACGATCTGTTTCAACAGCGCGACTTCGGCTTCGCCCATTCCCGGCGCGTTCAGCGAAATCAGCGACATTTTCGTCGCCAGCAGCGAACCGGTCTCCTGCCGCCACTGCGGCGTCATGTTGGCGCAAAAATCGACTGCCTGCGCCAGTACCTTGGCCTTCATGTTGGCGCAGAGGGTCGCGTAGCCGTCCTTCAGGAATATTTGCGGATTGCGCACGCTCACGTCGCGGCGCCCTTTCTGTTCCCTTTCGGCCAGCCGTTGCGCCACGTACTGGTTGAGCAGGGTTTCCGGGATTTCGACGGCCAGCGCGGAGGACGACAGGCAGGAAAAAATCAGGGCAAACAACAGGGACTTCATGGATCTCATGGGGTTACGGCCTGGGCAAGCAGGCCTCGTCAAAAATTTTCTCAAGCACCGGGTGTGTGCCGCGCATGCCGGCAACGACCGAACGAGCCCAATCATAATACGCCCGCTGCCGTTCCAGCGGCCAACCGGCCGGCGGGCTCGCGGCAATGTCGCGCAGGTTGCAGATCTTGTCGGCCAGCCGCACCAGCCTGGCCGGATAACTGAGCGTGCAGGCGCGTTCGATTTGCAGGCGCTTGCGTTCGGCCTTCGGGAGGCTGTCGTCGTCGGTCACTTCGTGCACGATGCCGGCGATCTCGGCGCCGAATTCCCGGGCCAGCTCGTCTTCCGTGGTTTCCGTGTCTTCAAGCGTGTCGTGCAGGATCGCCGCGATCAGCACGCGTTCTTCATCAACGCCGGCTTCGTTGACGAGCACATTGGCCAGCGCGATCGGGTGGTTGATGTAGGGCGACGCGGCAACATCTTTGCGCCGCTGGTGGCAATGTTTGCGGGCGGCGAAGGCGAGTGCGGCGATGAGTCGGTGGTTCATGGTCTGGCCGTGGCGCCTCGCTCACGCATCGCTCTGCAGCATGCGCACTTCCCGTTGCGGCATGGCGATGGCGATACCTTTTTCGTGGAATGCCTGCAGTACCGCCTGATTGATCTCGCTCGTGGCAATCTCGTATTCGGGTACGCTGACCCAGGGGTAGATATTGAGGCTGATTTTCGACTCGGCCAACTGCAAAACACCGACGACGGGAGCGGGCGAGCGTAGAACGCGAGGGTTCGCGCGCAACACTTCTTCGATCAGATTCAGCGCCGCCTCGATATCCGCGCCATAAGCCACGCCGACCGTCAGGGCCAGGCGGCGCATCTTCCCGCAGTTGTGCAGGATTTCGCCGACGATCTTGCGGTTCGGAATGACCACCTTCGAACGGTCGATGTGCCCCAGCGTGGTGCTGAACAGGCTGATATCCAGCACTTCGCCTTCTTCGCTGCCGATGGAGATGTAGTCGCCGACATGAAACGGTTGAATGAAAATGATGGTCAGTCCGGCAACAATATTGCCGAGAACGCCCTGCAACGCCAGCGCGACGCCCGCACCGGCCACGCCCAGCCCGGCAACCAGCGGCAACAGTTCGACGCCGAGATTCTGCATGGCCATGATGGCAAAAAGGGCGAGCACCACGAGCTGCGTTACGCGCTCCAGCAGCGAGCAGATCGGCGGCTCAAGGCGGAAGCGCTTCAGCAAACGGCCCATCATGCGCCCGAACCAGCGGGCGACGACGTAACCGGCGAACAGGATCAGTCCGGCGACAACCAGCTTGGGGCCGAACTTGATCGCCATGTCGATGGCGGAGGCTTTGGCCTGATCGAGCGAATGGAATTGGAATTGTTCAATCACGATGGATTTTCTCCGCGATACCCATGGGGCAGCCCAACAAGGATACCTGTATATCCATTGGCGTCAAATGAGAACCATGTGGGAAAAGGGCGCCGAGGATCGAAAGGCGTTGCGGGAACCCGGTCGGTTAATACCAGCTCAGTGCTACTGCAGCGACCACCAGATATCGGGCGAATTTTGCGAGCGTGACAATTATCAGGAAAGACCAGAGCGGTTCGCGCAGGACGCCGGCGATCATGGTCAGCGGGTCGCCGATGACGGGAGCCCAGCTTAACAGCAAGGACCATCGGCCGTAGCGGTGGTACCAGTTCTTGGCGCGCTGCAAGGCGGCGTCCTTGACGGGGAACCAGCGTCGCTCGTGAAAATGCTCGATGAAACGTCCCAGCCACCAATTGATGGCCGAACCGACGACGTTCCCCAGCGTCGCCACCAGAAGCAGCATCCAGGCAGGGTGGTCGCCGGCAATCAGGAGCAGGGCCAGCACGGCTTCCGATTGCATCGGCAACAGGGTCGCCGCCAATAAAGCAGCGAGAAACAATCCGCCATAAACCCCGAGTTCGTTGATCATCAGCGCTCGTGTTTATCTTTCATGCCGGCTCGCAAAGCGGAAGTACAGAGGTAGGGAGGTCTTGCACGGCGGGGCAACTCAGCTTTGTGTCCACGTTTTTCAGGGTTTATATCGCCTCACGGCGCTCTTTGCCGCATGATGCCCTATTGCCCGGCTTTCAGCAAAAACGCCAGCACCGCATCGGCCTGCATGGCCGCCGCCTGGATGACCCGGGGCGCCATCGGCGGCAGTTCGGGGCCGATGGCGGAGACGCCGTCGCCGACCAGCACGGCCCGTTCGCCGAGGCGGCGCGCCTTCATCGGCGGCCCGCCCCAGCCGGCAATGCCGGAGGCGCCTACCAGGAAGGCGCCGGTGGGCAACAGCGTCTGGAAAAGCATGGCTTTGTTATCGGCCCCGTCGAAGGCTTCCACTACGGCATCGCAGCCGGCGAAGCGCGCCGCTGCCGTTTGCTCCGTCAGGGTTTCGTGGATCAGAATGAGTTCCAGCCCGGGTTCAAGGCGCCGGAGCTGTTCGGCCAGCGCCTCGACTTTGGGCCGGCCCACGTGCTCCGGGAAGTACGCCTGGCGGTTCAGGTTGGAGGCATCGACCACGTCCTTGTCCGCCAGGACCAAGCGGCGGATGCCGCTACGCACCAGCATGAAGGCCGCGTTCGAACCCAGTCCGCCGGCGCCGGCGATGCCGATCTTCGCCGAAGCCAGACGGGTCTGCTGCTGCGGCGAGAGGTAGCGCGCCAGTCCGTCCTCGAGCACGCTCATGGCCGTGCCTCCTGCAGCGCGTCCATGGCTTGGAGGATTGGCGGCAGGGGCGTTTTCCCGTCGCCGGGAATCAGCCAGTCGGTGAACACGGGCTGGTAGCCCATGGCGCTTATTGCCCTGGACATTTCGTCCACTGAACGTGGATCGGAGATGTCGAACTGCGGCGCGTTTTCCTTGCCGTTCTTTTCCACCAGCTTGATGGCGTGGCCGCCCACTGCCGTGGAGACGCCGGCGGAAATCCGCGTCACGCAGATCGGGATGAGCCGGTCGCGCAGGGCCGCCGACTCCCGGGTGGAGAGCGTGATGCCTGCCTGCGGCAGAAAGCAGCGCAACGCTGCCATTGTCTGCACGAAATGGCGGTCGCCTACGCCAACGGCGCGGAAGGCCTGTTCCTCCGGGCTGTCCGGCGCATCGCCGCAGGGCTGCAGGCGAGGCAGGGAGATGCTGATTTCCAGGCCGGGATAGCGGCGCTGGAGAAAATCCGCGTGCAGCGCGCAGAGAAAAGCGTCGCGCCGCCAGTCGTCCAGGCCCAGCAGCGGCCCCAGGTTGACGGCGCGCATGCCGCCTTCCGCCGCCCGTTGCGGCGCGTCGAGGCGGTAGGCGAAATCGCGCTTGGGGCCTGCCGGATGCAGATGGGCGTACAGGGTTTCGTTGTAGGTTTCCTGGAACAGCGTCAGGCTGTCCGCGCCGGCGGCGACGACCTGCTTGTATTCCTCCTCGCTCATGGAAGGGACCTCGATACCCACTGAGGGGAAATGGCGGGCGAGCACGGTCACGCAGGCGGCCAGATAGTCGGCGCCGGTCTTGTTCGGCACGTCGCCGGTCAGCGCCAGGATACGGCGCAACCCTGTGGCGGCGATGGCGCGGGCTTCCTTTTCCACTTCTTTCAGGCTGAGGCGGTGACGAGCGATGCGCTTCCTGGCGTTGAAGCCGCAATACAGGCAGCGGTTGCTGCAAAGGTTGGAGAGATAAAGCGGGGTGAAAAACTGTACCGCACGCCCGAAGTGGCGCAAGGTTGCCGCCTGCGCCTTGCGCGCCATGGTTTCGAGAAACGGTTCGGCAGCGGGGGAGAGCAGCGCCAGCAGGTCGTCCGGGGTCAGCGAGTCCGCCGTCAGCGCCGTCTGTACCCACGTGGCGCTGTAATCCGGCAGTTTTTCCCAGGGGGCCGCACGGGTTAGCTCGGCGAGTTGCGGATAAAAACCGTTGGGCAAGGGGGAGTAGGTTTGTGTCATCGCCATCAGCCCAGAAATCCCGTCAGCGTACCCTTTTCGGGCGAGGAGGCCGCGGCGCCTTGGCCGAGAACCCGCCCAAGTCCTGCAAGGTGGCCGCGCCGCCCGGCGGCCACGGCTTCGCCGAAGGCGCGGCCCATATCGGCGGGCGAAGCCGCCGTAGCGATCGCGGTGTTGACGAGGCAGGCCGCCGCGCCCATTTCCATGGCTTCGCACGCCTGCGACGGGCGGCCGATGCCGGCGTCCACGATGATCGGCAAGGCGATCTCCTCGACCAGGATGCGGATCATTTCCTTCGTTGCCAGCCCGCGGTTCGACCCGATGGGCGCACCGAGCGGCATGACCGCCGCCGCCCCGGCGTTGACGAGATCGCGGGCCACGTAGAGATCCGGGTTCATGTAGGGCAGCACCACAAAACCTTCCTTCGCCAGGATTTCCGTGGCCCTGGCCGTGGCGTAGCCGTCGGGCAGCAGGTGGCGGGTGTCGCTGATGACCTCGATCTTGATCCAGTCGCCGCAGCCGGCGGCGCGGGCCAGGCGCGCGATGCGCACGGCTTCTTCCGCCGTGCGGGCGCCGGAGGTGTTGGGCAGCAGCCGCATGTGCTTGGGGATGTGCGACAGCACGTTGTTCTGCGGATCGGCAAGATCGACCCGCCGCAGGGCCACGGTGATCACCTGTGCGCCGGAGGCTTCGGCCACGGCTGGAATCAGGCTGTCCGCACCGTACTTGCCGGTACCGATGAACAGGCGGCTTGTCAGCTCGGCGCCGCCGAGGCGGAAAATATCCGTTGCCATGTTCAGCCCCCCCCCACAAAATGCAGAATTTCCACGCTGTCGCCAGCGGCCAGGGGCGATTCCAGCAGATTCCCGCGCGGCAGGATGTCGCCGTTGCGTTCCACCACCACGGCTTCGGGATTGAGATTCAGCGAGGCGATGAGCTGCCCCACGGTCAGCCCGTTTACCCAGGGCCTGGAGGTTCCGTTGACCGTCAGGGTCTCCGGTGTTTGTATCGACATAGGTCTTCCCCATAAAAAAACAAAACCCGCCGTGACGGGGCGGGCTCGATGTATTGATGGGGGATGGCAGCCTTGCTGCAAGCTTCCCTACGTCAGCATTACCCGCGTCAGGTTAGAAGGGTCAGGATCGCTCCACTCTCAGCCGGATGTTTTTGCTTCAGCCATCCAGCTCCCCTAGCTACGGGGCAAGGTATACCCGTTGAGCGTATCGGCGTCAAGCGGCTTTTTGCGGTAGCCCGAAATGCGGCGCTGAAATGTGGAAGAATGCGAGGGCTTTTTACCGGAGAATTCGCCATGGACTCAACGACGATCGAAACCGGACGATCCGGGATACGCAGCGTTTGCCCGCACGACTGCCCCAGCGTCTGTTCGCTCAAGCTGGAAATCGCGGAAGACGGCCGGCTCGGCCGGGTACGCGGCGGTGAACAGCCCTACACCGACGGAGTGGTCTGCGCCAAGGTAGCCCGTTATGCCGAGCGCGCCAACCACCCGGAGCGCCTGATGCGGCCGCTGCGACGAACGGGGCCGAAGGGCAGCGGCCGGTTTGAGGCGATCGGCTGGGACAGCGCACTGGACCTGATCGCCGAAAACATCGAGCGGACGGTGCAAAAACATGGGCCGGAAACCGTCTGGCCCTACCACTACGCCGGCACGATGGGCCTCATCCAGCGCGCCGCCCTGCGCCGCATCGGCCATCTGGCCGGCTGGTCGCGCCAGCACGAGACCTTCTGCGTCGCTCTTGCGGATGCCGGCTGGCAGGCCGGCGTCGGCGTCAAACGCGGCGTCGATGCGCGGGAGGTGCTGCATTCCGATCTTATCGTCGTCTGGGGCGGCAATCCGGTGCACACGCAGATCAATTTCATGCACTGGCTGCAAAAGGCGCGCAAGGAAAACGGCGCGCGCGTGGTCGTCGTCGATCCCTACCGAACCGCCACCGCCGAAAAGGCGGATCGGCACCTGATGCTGAAACCCGGAACCGATGGCGCGCTGGCCTGTGCGGTGATGCACGTGCTGCTCAGGGAAGGGTTGGCCGACCACGATTATCTGGCGGGTTTTTCCGATTTCTCGCCAGCGGTTGAAGCGCATCTGGCCGGCCGTACCCCGGAATGGGCCGCCGCCGTCACCGGCCTGAGCGCCGGGGAAATCGTCGCCTTCGCGCGCGAGTACGGCGCGACCCGCCGCAGCTTCATCCGTATCGGCTACGGTTTTACCCGCCAGCGCAATGGCGCGGCCGCCATGCATGCCGTTTCCTGCCTGCCGGCGGTTACCGGCGCCTGGCGGGAGCGCGGCGGCGGCGCCTTGTTCGGCCACAGCGCGCTTTATGGGCTGAATCGGACATTTCTCAACGGGCTCGATCGGGGTGCGCCCACCACGCGGCAGCTGGACATGTCCGCCGCCGGCGCGGTGCTGGCCGGCGATCCGCGGGCGCTACGCGGCGGGCCGCCGGTCACCGCGATGATCGTCCAGAACACCAATCCGGCCATGGTCGCGCCCGACACGCTGGCGGTGCGGCGGGGATTCCTGCGCGAGGATTTGTTCACCTGCGTGCATGAGCACTTCATGACCGACACGGCCCAACTGGCGGACGTCGTTCTGCCGGCTACCATGTTTACCGAGCACGACGACCTGTACCAATCCTCGGGGCATACCTTCCTGCAGGTGGCCAAGGCCGCGATTGCGGCGCCCGGTGAATGCCGTTCGAACCACGACTTCATCGGCGGGCTGGCCGCCAGGCTGGGCGTGGAACATCCGGCCTTCGGCATGAGCGCTTGGGAACTCGTCGATCAGTTGCTTACCGCTTCCGGCAAGCCGGGCGCCGACGAAATGCGGCAGCGGGGCTGGCTGGATTGCGCGCTGCCGTTCGAGAAGGCGCATTTCCTCGATGGCTTCGGCCATGCCGACAAACGCTTCCATTTCTCGCCCGACTGGTCAGCTATCGGCCCGGAACATGCCGCCATGTCGGCG
The DNA here is from genome assembly GCA_031547245.1 of Propionivibrio sp. Classification (GTDB taxonomy): domain Bacteria; phylum Pseudomonadota; class Gammaproteobacteria; order Burkholderiales; family Rhodocyclaceae; genus Propionivibrio. Next base: position 7,534 of record JAVBSG010000198.1, on the reverse strand, counting down.
ATGCCCGATCACCTTCCAGTCATCAACGACGTTTCGCAGGAAACGCCCTTCCGCCTGGTTACCGCGCCGGCGCGCAACTTCCTCAACTCCACTTTCACGGAAACCGAAAAATCCCGCAACAGTGAGGGCCGGCCGACCGTGCTCGTGCATCCGGCAGCGGCGCGGACGCTGGACATCGCCGAGGGCGATGTGGTGCGCCTCGGCAACGGCCAGGGCAGCCTGCGGCTGCATGCCCGGCTGTTCGACGGTGTGCAGCCGGCGACGCTGGTCGTCGAAAGCCAATGGCCGAGCGCCGCCTTCCTCGACGGCGCCGGCATCAATACGCTCGTCAGCGCCGCGCCGGGTTTTCCCAATGGCGGTGCGGCGTACCACGACACAGCGGTGTGGCTGCAGCGGGCCGATTGACACAAGACTGCGGATGGTTTTGACGTTGCCATATAATGCCGGTATTGCCGGCAAACCGGCGCGACCGACTTCCAACAACGAAACTCTGTGAAATTCCTATGAAAAACATTTTGCTGATCAACGCGGGAAAGAAGTTCGCCCACTCCGACGGGCAACTGAACGCGACATTGCACCAGGCGGCGGTCGAGACGCTGAACGAGCTTAAACTGAACGTCAGGCAGACTGTCGTTGACGATGGCTACGACACGGCAGAGGAAGTGCAAAAAATACTGTGGGCCGATGCCGTGGTGTACCAGATGCCTGGCTGGTGGATGGGGCCGCCGTGGATTCTGAAGCAGTATTTCGATTACGTATTTACCGCAGGACATGGCGTACTGTATGAAAACGATGGGCGGACGCGCTCCGATCCGTCAAAAAAATACGGTTCGGGAGGCTTGCTGCAGGGCAAGCGCTATATGCTGTCGCTGACCTGGAATGCCCCGATGGAAGCCTTCACCGAACCGGAGCAGTTTTTCGGCGGAGCCGGGGTCGATGGCGTCTATCTGCCGGTGCACAAGGCTAACCAGTTTCTGGGCATGGCGCCGCTGGAAACCTTCATCTGCAACGATGTGATCAAGGAGCCACGGGTGGAGGAATACCTCGCCGCTTACCGGGCGCATCTGCGGCGGGTATTTGGTTGATCTCGATCCGCATTGATACCGGAACCTTGCCGGCTTCGCGCTGAACCCCGGGAGCTTTGCCTACCGGGGAGGTTCCAGCGCGTGAACCATCAGAAGAAATTCTTGTGAACCAGGATTGCGCCGATCAATATCGGCACCGCGAAACGCAGGAAGATTTTCATCAATGGCAGGACCGCCGGAGCGCGGCCATTCGCGCTCAAATCCGCTTCGAGCTTCGGCCAGATGACCCAGCCGACGAAGATCGCCAGCAGAATCTCGTTGAGCGGCATCAGCAGGTTCGACGTGGCGTAGTCGAGCAGATCGAATATCGTTTTGTCGAACAGCTTGATATCGCCCCAGATGCCGAACGATAGCGACGACGGGATGCCGAGCAGGAAAATCAGCACGGCCACCAGGATCGATGCGAAGCGTCGGCCGGCCTTGAACTCGTCGATCAGGAAGCTGACCACTACTTCGAGCAGCGATACCGACGAGGTCAGCGCCGCCACCAGCAGCAAGGCGAAGAACAGCGCCGCGAACAGGCTGCCCCACGGCATGTGGGCGAATACGGCCGGCATGGTGATGAAGGTCAGGCCCGGTCCGGCGGAAGGGTTGAAGCCGAAGGCGAATACCGCCGGCAGCACCATCAGGCCAGACAGGAAGCAGGTCATCACCGTCAGCCCGATCACCCACAACGTCGAGTTGAACAGGTCCGACTCCTTGCTTACATAGGAGCCGTAGGTCACCATGATGCCCATGCCCAGCGACAGGGAGAAGAAGGCCAGTCCCAGCGCGTCGACGATCATGGAAATGTTCACTTTGGAAAAGTCCGGCGTGACGAAGTACAGCAGGCCGTCTATCGCGCCGTCCAGCGTCAGGGCGCGCAGGATCAGGATCAGCAGCAGGACGAACAATCCCGGCATCAGGAATTTTGACAGGTTCTCGATACCCTTCTGCACGCCGCCGATGACGACCCCAAGCGTCAGCAGGGCAAACACCCCATGATAAACGACCGGCCGGACCGGGTGGGCGATGAAGTTGCCGAACAGATCGCCGTAGGCCTTGGCGTCGGTCTGGTGCACCAGCAGTGATCCAGTCACCGAATCTACCAGGTAGGCCACCGTCCAGCCGCCGACCACGCTGTAGAACGTCAGGATTACAAAACAGATCAACACGCCGCTGTAGCCGACCAGCGCCCAGAGCTTGCCGCCGTTTTTGCGAAACGCGCCCACCGGGCTGGCGTGCGAGAGGCGGCCCAGCGACATTTCGGAAACCATCAGCACCAGTCCCAGCGTCAGGCAGATCAGCAGGTAGATGAACAGGAATGCGCCGCCGCCGTTCGTCGCGGTCACATAGGGAAATTTCCAGACCGCGCCGAGCCCGATGGCCGAGCCGGCCGCCGCAAGAATGAAACCGAGCCGTGAGCCCCATTGAGAACGAGCCATAAAACGTATTCCGACAAAAAATGAAAAAAAGCTGACGGGCCTGAGGATACCGCTCGTCTTGATCGCATCTGACAGATGCCCGGCGATGGCAATGGCATTCGGCTTGAGAAATTGACCGGTAGGAGCAGGCAAAAACCATTGTGACGACAGCGCAGCACTCTAAAATAGTGCTTCAATAAAGGCAAGCGCTGTCGATCAGGGCAGAATTTCAAGAGTGGCGGCAATAGGTTCCGGGCATAATCCGCCGAACGATTGGCCGTTGGCCGAGCAAATACTGCCTTGCGGTAAAGAAGTCACAGCCGCCTGAGGCTATCGCGCTTCAGTGCTCAGTCAGAGACAACTCCAAGAACTCGAAGCGAATGTTGGCTTTGAGAAGGGGGGGCTGTGCCGGACCTCCCGCGCACTATGTTTCCGCGCGGGGGCCGGCAGCAGGGTCATTTTTTCTTTTTCGACGGTTTGCCGGCAACAGGCACCATCTTGAAACGATAGACTTCGGAAATCTCCCGTTCATAACCGGGATAAAAGCCTTTGACCATACCCAGGACAATGCGCGATCCGCGGTTGAAAAGGACGAGAAACTCCCCTGTTTTCGGATCGACGCCGCCGGCTTCGATTTCACCCTGGCGTTTGACTTCGGAAAATACTTTTTCCCGGATTACCGGAGCGTAGGTTTTGTCGGTTACCTCTACCCGGTAGAGGTTGTCCGGTTCATCGTAGTCAGCATTGCCGTCATCCGCCGTGACGAACAGCTTTCCCTTCCAATAATGGATTCCCTGAATCCACTGAGGCACAGGCTGCAGGTGAACCTTGCGCAGGTATTTCCCGGTATCGAGGCTGTACTCATAGATGTAGCGTCCGCTTTCCTCGCCGACCCAGGAGACCATCCATACCGTCCGTTTGTCGGTGTCCACGCATATGCCGGATACTTCCTGCTGTCCGCTGGAGGGTTCGAAGGCGAACGAACGCTTGAGCTTCAGGGTCTTGGCGTCATGAATTGCGATCTGAATGTCCTTGCCCACACCGTCCATGAAATTTTCGGCGCTGACGAATATCTCGTCGTTATAAACATCGATGCCTCCGATGTGGTTGGCCGGGACAGGGTAGCCTTCAAATGGATTTTCATTGGACTCGAGCAGTTTGCCGCTCTTGTCGTATTTATAGAGCGCCTTGCTGCCGCTGACGTAATAGAAATCCCCGTCACTGGCAACGCCCTGGCGCCCCTTGACTTCAAAGGAGTCGATCAGGGTGTATTTGTAAGCGGGTTTTTCGATGGAAACTTTCGGCGCAGCGAACGTAGGGCATGCTGCAATCAGCAGATATGCAACCAATGGTGCCGCAATGAAACGACCGCTTAGTGACATCTCGAACCTCCCTCAGATAGTGGATTTTTAGGACAACAATATTCGTAAAGGAAAATTCATGATCTTGATTTTCCATTATGTTGCAAATAGAACGCTACTATCGGAGGATTTGCTTGTCAATTAGTTCTAAATTGATTTTTTATGGTAGAAACTTTTCTTTATAGAAAATTAGCGCTAGCTTCCGGATAAATGTGCGTATCCGCCGGATACAGCGAAATCCGAGGGAGGGGCGAACATCCGGGCTCTGTCGGATTTGCCGTTCCGGACTACCGGTTTTCCAGCAATGCCAGCGCTTCCTTTGCGTGGCGCAGCCATTCGCGGTTGACGTGGCGCGCGTGTTCGTGCCAGTGCCTGCTGTCGCTGACTACCTCCTCGTAGTATGAACGGGCCGTGGTCTTGTCTTCGGCCGCGCCGTGGCGGACTAGCCAATCGGCATAGAAACATTTCGTATCCGGGCCGTTGGCGACGCGCATGGCGGATTCGAACGCCTCGCGGGTATTCGGTGCGCCGATTTCGGCCAGGCTCCGCGCGTACAGGAGCGCCAATGCGGGCTGCTGGCGTTGCAGCGGACTGGTACCGAATAATTTTTCGAGTGTTCTTGCCGTGTCGGCGGGCGCGTGCGTAGCCATCTGTGCCTGCGCCATGCCGGCCAGCAGCGCCGGATCGTTTTCAAAGGGCCCTTGCGCCGCCTGCCGATATTGCTCCAGCGCTTCCTGTGCGGCGCCGGATTCAAGCAGCGCGGCAGCCAGCCTCAGGCGGTTGCCTACCGTCGGCGTGATGTCGAAGGCTTCCCGCGCCTCGCGCAATTCGCGGGACGGGTCGACGATGTTGATCAAGGTGTTTTTGGCCACCTGCAAGCCCCGGCTTCCACGCATTTCCGGCAGGTAAACGACGAAGAAATAAACGATGCTGCCCAGCATGGGGAACATGAAAAGGATGATGAGCCAGTAGAGGTTCTGCCCGCGGCGGACAGCGTGAACGGCGAAAAATATGGCTACCAGGACATGTAGTCCGATGCCGAAAAACGGCGCCGATAGGTTGTTGAGCATGGGCTGGTTACGTTGGAGAGATGGTTTCGGATGGATTGTCGGCAGCGCTGGTGGCTAAACGGACTCCGGGAAATTACCCGGAAACCGGAGCGGATCATTTCGATTGCCGTCAGGTATTTCAAATTCTCGGTTTTTCGTTCAGACCGCCTGATTCCCCATTTGTTGCACGAGGGATGGTCCATCTTGTGCCAACAATGGGTAACAGTCGTGCTGCCCTTTGGCAGAGTGATTTTGAAGAGATCAAGGCGGGACGTAAATCTTATCGGCAAACCTGCCGGAACGTCGCCAGGATGCGCTCCAGCGCCGCATCGTCCACCTGCCGGTGCATGACCAGCCGCATCCGGCCGGCTGTCGGCGCCTTGGCCTTGATGCCGGCTTCGGCCAGGGCGTGCATCAGCTGCGCGGTGTCGATGCGCTCATCCAGCCGCATCCAGACCATGTTGATCTGAACCGAGGGCAGGTCGATGGCGATACTGGGCAGTTCGGCCAGCGCCTTGGCCAGCCGTTGCGCGCGCCGATGGTCTTCCGGCAGGCGCTGCACCATCTCGGTCAGGGCGAGAATGCCTGGCGCGGCCAGCACGCCGGCCTGGCGCAGCCCGCCGCCCATCAGTTTGCGCTTGCGACGGGCAGCATGGATGAAACCGGCACTGCCGGCCAGCATCGATCCGACCGGTGCGGATAGACCCTTGGACAGGCAGCACATCACGCTGTCCGCATGGCGGGTGATTTCCCGCACGTCGCAGCCCAGATGCGCCGCCGCATTGAATGCACGTGCGCCATCCAGGTGAATGGGAACGTTGTGCGCGTCTGCCAACTCGGCTACCTCGGCCATGGCCTGTAACGGAACCACGCGGCCGTTGGAGTGTGCGTTTTCCAGGCAGATCAGCCCCGTGCGCGGCGAGTGGATGTCGTCGGACAGCCGCAGGCGGCGGCGCACGGCCTCAGCAGGCAGGATGCCGCCCTGCGTTTCGATGGTGCGTAACTGCACGCCGGCGATGACCGCCGGAGCCCCCGATTCGTGCCGGACGATATGGCAGCTGTCGTCCAGAATGACTTCTTCGCCGCGCTGGCAGTGGGTATGGATTGCCAATTGGTTGCCGAAGGTGCCGGAAGGCACGAACAGCGCCGCTTCCTTGCCGAGCCGTTCGGCGGCCAGCGCTTCCAGCCTCTTGACGGTCGGATCGTCACCATACACATCGTCGCCGACCTCGGCATTGAACATCGCCTCGCGCATTGCCGGCGTCGGCTGGGTAACGGTGTCGCTGCGAATGTCGATAGTGGCCAATCCTGGCATGATTTTTCCTCGGTGAATGGGTAGGCGAGATGCCGATATGCGGCTCACCGCAGGAAAAAAATACCACTATGCAGGGGAACTGTCAGTAACAGTTCGCAATCCGGCAACGCGACCGCATGGCGCCGAGGTTTACGGCGCCCGCGAACGATAGGTTACGAAAGAAGCAAAAGAGAAATGCCGGAAAATGCCGGATTTTCAGCAGATTTTTCCGGCGCGATACACTCCAGCGGGGTCGGTGTCCTGGGGTACGTCGGGAGGGGCCTCGGGCCGTATGTAGGCGAGCAGGCGTTGCGCTGCGGCGTTGGGAGTCACCATGCCGCTGGCGACCTGGCTGGAGAGCACCGGCAGGAAAGCGTGCACCTGCGGATGGTTTTTGAACAGCTGATGCAGGCCGGATTCGATCTGGCTCCACATCCAGTCGAGCGCCTGCTTCTTGCGCTTGCCCTCAAACTCGCCGCTGCGGGTCATGGCTTCGCGGTAACGCACGACTTCGTTCCAGAAATCGGCCATCCCCTGTTTTTGCAGGGCACTAACCCCGATGACGGGGGGCCGCCAGTTGGGCGAGGTGGAGCGCAGCATGTGCAGCGCCTGTTTCCACTGCGCGCGCGCCACGGCGGCGGCTCTGGGATCGATGTCGCTTTTGTTGATGGCGACGAGGTCGGCGATTTCGACGATGCCTTTCTTGATGGCCTGCAGGTCATCGCCGGCATTGGGCAGTTGCACGAGGGTAAAGATGTCGACCATGCCGGCCACGGTGGTTTCGCTCTGGCCGACGCCGACAGTTTCGACGATGATGACATCGTAGCCGGCCGCTTCGCAGGCCAGCATGGTTTCACGGGTTTTGGCGGCGACGCCGCCCAGCGAGCCCGCCGATGGGCTGGGCCGGATGAATGCTTCGATGCGCTGGCACAGGAGCTCCATGCGCGTTTTGTCGCCGAGGATGGAACCCCCGGTGACGGAAGAGGAAGGGTCGACAGCCAGCACCGCCAGCTGATGACCCTGGTCGATCAGGTAATTGCCCAGCGCCTCGATAAACGTTGACTTGCCGGCGCCGGGAACTCCGGAAATGCCTACACGGATGGCTTTTCCCGTATGCGGCAGCAGAGCGGCGATGACTTTCTGCGCGCGCTGCTGGTGATCCGCGCGGGTCGATTCGATCAGGGTGATGGTTTTGGCGAGCGCCCGCCGTTGCCTGGCCAGCACGCCGTCGACCAACTGCTGGTCGACGGCATCCAGGGCAGTGTCCGGCGTTGCGCTCGCTTCCATTTCCTGATCTCCTGCGGGTTAACCCACAGCCTTGTTGATTTCTTCCAGCACCTTG
>JAVBSG010000023.1:0-4973 GCA_031547245.1 Propionivibrio sp. | reverse complement strand
GGCATGTCCGACCTCTACATTGCCGACGGCCATCACCGTTCCGCCGCCGCCTCGCGTGTTGCCGCCGCCCGCCGAGGCAACACGTCGGATGCCGCCGAGTATTTCCTGGCCGTCATTTTCCCGGCCCGCCAGATGCGCATCTTCGATTACAACCGCGTTGTCCGCGATCTCAACGGCCTGTCGGAAGAAGCCTTCCTCAAGGCGATCGGCGAGCGCTGCACGGTCACGCCCACGAATGCGCCCGCCAAGCCGGAACGCACCGGCACCTTCGGCATGTATCTGAACAAACGCTGGTACCGCCTCGCCATCCGGCCGGAACTCGTACCCACGCAAGACCCGGTGCGCCGCCTCGACGTGTCGGTCCTGTCCGAGCAGATTCTCGACCCGATTCTCGGCATCAAGGACCTGCGCCGCGACACGCGCATCGACTTCGTCGGCGGTATCCGCGGCCTGCCGGAACTGGAGCGGCGTGTCGATAGCGGCGAAATGGCCGTGGCCTTCGCCATGTACCCGACGCAACTGAGCGAACTGATGGCCGTTGCCGACGCCGGAGAGATCATGCCGCCGAAATCAACCTGGTTCGAACCCAAACGTGCCGACGGTCTGGCTTCGCACGTTCTCTACTGAGGCCAAGCCTGAACCATCCCGCCCGCCGCGGCAGCGCGGCGGGCTTTTTTTCGCCTGTTTTAGCCGCATCGCACGTCTGCGACCAGACTTTCATTTGGAATAAACCGCAGCTTCGTCACAAAAATGTCACCAATGGCCGGTAACGTAGCCGCCGATGTCATTAACGGAACTACGAACTGCCATGAAAAAACTTCACATCATTCCATTGAGTCTCGCCCTGCTTTCCGCTGCCGCTCAGGCCCAAACCATTTATCCGATCGATCGCGCCACCATGGTGACGGGGGGAAAATTCGACTTCAAGGTCGAGTTCAAGAACGTGATCTCCGCATCGGATGTCGACATTCGTATCAACGGCAAGGATTACCGCCAGGTACTGGGAAACCAGGCCGAATTCCTGGAGCGCGAAAAGGATGCGAACGCCTCCGCGCTATGGCTGCGAGGCGCCAGCATCAAGCAGCCCGGCACCTACCAGGTCATGGTATCGGCAGGCGGTGAAAAGGCCGTGGCGACCTGGGAGGTTTTCCCGACGCAAAAAAGCCCGCAAGCGAGAAACGTCATTCTCTTCATCGGCGACGGTCTGTCCGTTGCGCACCGGACGGCGGCGCGCATTCTTTCCCGCGGCGTCACGGAAGGCAAGGCCAACGGACGCCTGGCGATGGACGATCTCCGGCATATGGGGACGATCGGCACATCCAGCACCGATTCGATCGCCGCTGACAGCGCCAACACGATGAGCGCCTACATGACAGGACACAAATCCGCCGTCAATGCGCTGGGCGTTTATCTGAGCCGCGCCAAGGGCTCGTTCGAGCATCCCAGGCAGGAAACCCTGGCCGAACTGATCCGCCGCACGACGAAGATGTCCGTCGGCGTCGTGACCGATTCGGAAATCGAAGACGCCGCGCCGGCCGCCGTGGTGGCCCACACGCGGCGCCGCGCGGACAAGGCCGAGATTGTCGACATGTTCTATCAGGTACGCCCCGAGGTGATGCTCGGCGGCGGCTCGTCCTATTTTCTGCCCAAATCGACACCAGGCTCGAAACGCGCCGATGACAAGGATTACATCGCCAAATTCAAGGAAGCCGGCTACACGCTGGTGACCGATGCCACCGAACTGAAGAACGACGGAACACGGGGCGGCAAGCTGCTGGGGCTGTTCCACCCGGGGAACATGAACGACGCGCTCGACCGCCGTTTCCTGAAAAACGATACGACGAAAAAATTCCCGAACCAGCCCGATCTGACGGAAATGACACAAACCGCGCTGGATGTATTGTCGAAAAACAAGAACGGATTCTTCCTGATGGTCGAATCGGCGCTGATCGACAAAGCCTCGCACCCGCTGGACTGGGAGCGCGCCGTCTATAACACGATCATGCTCGACCAGTCGGTGGCCATCGCCCAGGAGTTCGCGAAGAAGCACCCCGACACCCTGATCATCGTCACCGGCGACCACACCCACAGCATTTCCATTGTCGGCACCATCGACGACAACAAGCCGGGCAGCGAAATGCGCGAAAAGGTGGGCGTCTATCAGGATGCCGGCTTCCCGAACTACCAGCGCACGAACGGCAGCGGCTACCCGGATGACGTCAACGTCTCGAAGCGGCTAGCTGTTTTCTTCGCCGGGTACCCGGATTACTACGAGACTTTCCGCCCCAAGCTGGATGGTCTTTTCGTTCCGGCCATCAAGAACGAGAAGGATCAATACGTCGCCAACGAAGCCTACAAGAGCGTTCCGGGCGCCGTATTGCGCGAAGGCAATCTGCCGCGCAGCACGGATACCGGCGTGCATTCGGTCGATGACATGATCGTGCAGGCCAGCGGCCCCGGCGCGGACAAAATCCACGGCTACATGGAAAACACGGAACTGTTCCGCGTAATCGCCCAGGCCTTGGCCCTCGGGCAAGCGCGCTGAGCTGGACGTGGGAGCAACGATATGGCGGGCGAAACTCTGCCCGCCAGCCCTTCTCCGCCCGGCATGCCGGTGGCTGTCGGCAGCTCTGACGGCGCTGTTTTTGGCCGCAAGCGCGCAGGCAACGGAAAGCATCACGTTCGACGAGTTTTACGGCAAGGCGAGCGTGCTGGGCTTTGAATTCTCCGGCAAGGTCAAGGCGCTCGCTGGCAAGACCGTCAAAATCCGGGGATTCATGGCACCGCCGCTGAAAGCGGAATCGCAGTTTTTCGTTCTGACCCGCACGCCCATGGCGCTGTGCCCCTTTTGTTCCAGCGACGCCGATTGGCCGGAAGACATCCTCGTCGTCTATCTGACGAAACGCCAGACCTTCGTGCAGAACAGCCGGCAGATCCAGGTCGAGGGGATTCTGGAATACGGTTCATGGACGGACCCCGAATCGGGATTCGTCAGCCTGTTGCGCCTGCGCAACGCGCGCTTCGACGACATATAAGAGCCTCAAAAAAATGCCCGCACTTGAATTACATGAAGTCACGGTCCGCTACTCCGGCTGTGACGCCCCTGCCCTGCAAATCCCGCATTTGCGGATAGCGCAGGGAGAGACCGTAGCCATCACCGGCCCATCGGGTTCGGGAAAAACCACGCTGATCAGCATCCTGTGCGGCCTTGAGCAGCCGGCGACAGGAACGATCCGTTGGGATGACGTAAATCTGAACCTGCTGCCCGAAACGCGAAAAGACCGCTGGCGCGCCCGCCATATCGGATTGGTCATGCAGGACTTTCATCTGCACCCCGGCCTGGGTGCCAGGGAAAACGTCCTGCTGCCGGCGCATTTTCGGCACTGGCGCGTTCCCGGCGAACTGAAGCGCCGTGCCGATGAACTGCTCGAACGCGTCGGCATACGAACGGGATCCCGGCCGGTCGGAAAATTCTCCCGGGGCGAGATGCAGCGCGTTGCCGTCGCCCGGGCGATGCTGATGTCGCCCCCGTGCTGGTCGCCGACGAGCCGACGGCCAGTCTCGATACGCGGAACGGCGAAAACGTTGCCCGCCTGCTTCTGGATCTGGCGCGCGAGCAGTCCGTCACATTGCTGGCCGTAACTCACGATCACCACCTAGCGCAAGGCGCAGCGCGGCGCTTGACGCTCGAAAACGGACAATTGGTCCAGGATCAAGCCACGGAGGCCGTTCCATCATGATGCTTTTCAATTTGCTATGGGCCGATTTGCGCCGCCTGTGGGTCGGTACATCCATCCTGATCATCCTGATTGCCGCTTCGACGGCACTGAACATCGCCGTCAATCTCGAAGAACGCGCGCTGCGTCTCGGCAGCGCCAGGGCCGCCGCGCCGTTCGATCTGATCATCGGTGCTCCGGGCAGCGAAACACAGCTCATTCTGTCTTCCGTTTTTCTGCAACCCGGCCTGCTGCCGTTACTGCCTGCCGAACATCTGCATGCGCTTGAACATCAGCCGCAGGTTGCCTGGGCGGCGCCGCTCGCTTTCGGCGATTTCTACCGGGGGATGCCGATCGTGGGCACTTCGGCGACGATGACCGCGCAGGCAGGGCAACAGCCGCTTGCGCAGGGACACGCATTCCAGGGAGGATTCGAGGCGGTTGCCGGAGCAAAGACCGGCCTGCGGATCGGCGACCGGATCGAGCCGCTCCACGGGCAGGTAGGCGAAGAAGGAGCGCATGCGCACGAAAAGGTGGCCTACGCCATCGTCGGCTTGATGCCCGAGCAGGGAAACGCCTGGGACCAGGCCATTCTGGTGCCGATCGAAACGGTATGGCACATCCATCATGCGGATGAAAACCACCAGGGCGATGAAGCGGATGCCGACGAAGCAGAGCATGGTGGAGAAGAACATGGCGGGGGTCTTTCCGCCATCGTCGTCAAGCCCAAAAGCGTGGCGGCCGCCTACCAGCTTCGAGCGCAGTACCGCAGCGGTGCAACCATCGCTGTTTTCCCGGCGGAAATACTGACGCGTCTATATGGGCTGCTGGGCGACGTTCGCCAGTTGATGTCTTCCATCGCAGGAGCAACGCAACTGCTGGTGAGCCTGTGCGTCATTCTCGTGGCCGTGATTCACGTCAACCAGCGCCACCGCCAGATCGCCGCCCTCAGGGCTCTCGGCGCGCCGCGCCACGCCCTGTTCGGCCTGACCTGGATAAGCCTCATCGTTCCCGTTGCCGTCGGCATCGCTGCCGGCGTGCTTCTGGGCTACGCAGCGGCTGTGGTGATTTCAACGCAGGTAACGGGAAAGAGTGGTTTCGCCCTGCCCGTGATATTGACCGACAAGGATTGGCAGAACGTGGCGATGTGGTTCGTTTTCGCCACTGCCGCCACGCTTTTCCCCGCAGCCATGAGCTACCGGCACTCGCCTGCCCAAGCCCTGCGGGAGCAATAAGCTCCCGCTGTAACTTCACGTA
>JAVBSG010000130.1:0-7666 GCA_031547245.1 Propionivibrio sp. | reverse complement strand
CATGAGCGTTGCGGAGAACCTGTTCATGCCGTTCGAGAAGTCCGGCATGGCCGGGCTGCGGATCGACTACGGCAGCCTGAACCGGGCGGCCATGGAATATATCGACCGCTTCGAGATCAGCGCGCGGCCGGAACAACTGGTAAAGAATATTCCGGTGGCCGACCAGCAACTGATACAGATCGCGCGCGCGTCGACGAACAAGAAATTCAAGGTGATCATTCTCGACGAACCCACTTCTTCCCTGACCAGCAAGGAAACGGAGCGGCTGTTCGGAATCATCCGCCAGTTGCGCGATACCGGGCACGCGGTGGTTTTCATTTCCCACAAGATGGACGAGATATTCGAACTCGGCGACGTGGTGACCGTTTTGCGCAATGGCGAGCACGTCGGCACCTGCGCGATGAAAGACATCGACCAGCAAGGACTGATCAAAATGATGTCCGGCGAGGAAATCGCCATCGACCAGCTCTATCAACCGACGCTGGCCGTTGGAGAAACCATTCTTACCGTCGATCATCTGACGGGCCATCGCTTCCGGGACGTTTCGTTTTCGCTGTACCGCAACGAGATACTCGGTTTCGCCGGTCTGGTCGGCGCCGGCCGCTCAGAAGTGATGCAGACGCTGTTCGGATTCCTGCCGGCGAAAAGCGGTTCGGCCATCGTCTCCGGCAAACCCTGGAAACTGGGCGATACCAGTTACTCGACGCGCAACGGGGTGATTTACCTTTCGGAAGAGCGGCGGATGCACGGCATACTGCCGCAGTTGAGCGTGCGCGAGAATGCCGGCATTGCCATTTTGAGGCAGCTCGCCAACAGGCTGGGCATCATTTCAAACGACAAGGAAAAACAGTCCGTCGAGCAGATGATCGACACCTATGCCGTCAAAACCGCCTCCCTGGAAAAGAAAATCATTTTCCTGTCCGGCGGCAATCAGCAGAAGGTCATTATCGGGCGGGCCATGATGGGTAAACCCAGGATTTTGATTTTCGACGAGCCGACGAAAGGCATCGACGTCAAAACCAAGGCAGAAATCTACCGCCTGATGAAGCAGCTCGCCGAAAACGGCGTCGGAATCATCCTGGTTTCCTCCGATATGGAGGAGCTGCGCAAGTGCGCCAGCCGGATCGTCACCATGTACCACGGCAGCATCAACGGCGAGTATCGCACGGCGGAAACGACGAACCGGCAGTTGGTGACCGCCATTCTCGGATCGGAAAAGGAAGTTGTGAATTATGGGTGAACAGGGTTTTCTGCGCCGCTTGATGCTCAATCCGCTCTCCGGCGTGATCGGGGCGCTGATATTGATTTTCGTCGCCTCCAGCCTGCTTTCGGACGCGTTTCTGGATGCCTACAACCTCTCGATCATAGCGCGCGCGCTGGCTTTCGTCGGCCTGATCACGCTTGGCCAATGCATGCTGCTGATCCTCGGCGAGTTGGATCTGTCGCTGGGCATGATCAGCGGCCTGGCGGCTGTGGTGGGCGGCATCATGATGGTTCATTGGGGCTGGCATCCCAGCCTCGCCATCTTGTTCTCCCTGCTGGCGGGCGGGCTGTGCGGGCTGGCCAACGGCCTGCTCGTCACCGGGCTGGGCCTGCACTCGCTGGTGCTGACTATCGGCATGAGCGGCGTATATCTCGCCTTCAAGCTGGGTTTCACCAAAGGCGCAGCCATCACGGGGATACCGGAAGGAATTTATTTCCTCGGCCAGTCCAACCTGTTCGACTTGCTGCCGGGCGCCGTGCAGGAAGCCATCGGGAAAGTCCCGACGCTCCAGAACGGTCTGGAGGCGGTTCCGCTGCCCACGGTCATCATGCTCATCTGCCTTGTCATTGTGGCTTTCGTGCTGGCGAAGACGCCGTTCGGGCGCTACATGTACGCTATCGGCAACAACAAGGCGGCGGCGGAGATTCTCGGCATCCGCGTCAACCGCATCCGCGTGATCGTTTTCGTCGTCGCCGGCATGCTTTCCGCGCTAGCCGGCATTTTGATGGTGGCGCGCATGGGAACCGCGCAGCCGTCGATCGGCGAAAACTGGGTCCTGCCATCGATCGCCGCCTCGGTCATTGGCGGCGTGTCGACGACTGGCGGTATTGGCGGGCCGATAGGCGCCATCATCGGTTCGGCTATCGTCAACATCATCGAGAACATCATCGTTCTGGCCGGCATCGATACCTACTGGCAAAGCGGCGTCAGCGGCGCGGTCGTGGTCATCGCCATTTCGGTGGATGCCCTGTCCCGCAAGTTCTTCCGCAAGGAAACCTGAGGGCGCAGCCCATGCTTTCTGCCGTGAAAATGGGGGCAGTTCCAGCATGGGCCGTTGTCGCCTAAAATAAGCAGGCTTGAAAAGAGGGTGCCGCCTCCACCACCGCCGCCGTCATGTCCAGTGAAGCATTAGCGGTTTTGGCGACATTGATCTAGTGCATTCAGCCGCCTCGGCACGGAGGCCTGGCGGCTGGGTGGGGAAATCGTCCATTGCATTTGCGCAAGCCTTGTTTTCGGGCGAGGCGCGCGCGAATGCCTGGCGCAGAATGGCGGCAAGACCCTGCCGCCAGTGCCGCGTCGGTAGTGGAGACTGCGTTGTAGTTGAAAGCCATGCGTGACCTTTCGCCCGGGACCCTCCGTCCCTATCAAGTGAAAACGATGCTGAGGCAGGTCTCCTGGCTTTCGGGTCATCATTTTTTACCCGCCTTCCCGGTGCGTCACCAGTGGCAAGATGGGGTAAAAGACTCGCCGATCACAGTTGCGGGGGCAGCCCCGGATTCCAGGAACGGCATGCAATGGCGCTTGCCGGATCCGTCACCGGGTTCCCTTTCAATCCCTTGCTGGGGAACCATCAACGTTGTGTAGTCTATTGACACGGTATGGCCGTTGTCAATCATCCCGTGTGAGGGAAAATGACTTTCCGGCCCGAAACTGCTCAACAGCGGTTGTGAATGGATACAATACAAGGCTATTTTCCCGGGGCAGTCCCATTGGGTGTCGGTTATCCATGGATTTTCATTACTTGTTTGAGTTGCTGTGCGGCGGTCTGGTCAAAGGGAGCATCTACGCCCTGATCGCCCTCGGCTATACCATGGTTTACGGCATCATCCAGCTTATCAACTTCGCGCATGGCGAGATCTACATGATCGGGGCGTTCGTTGCGCTGGTCGTTACCGGGGTGCTGACGCTGAGCGGGTACAGCGGCATGGCGGTTCTGGGGCTGGCCGCCGTGGCGGCGGCGGTTTATGCAGCGGCCTACGGCTATACCCTGGAGAAGATCGCCTATCGGCCGTTGCGCCAGGCGCCCCGCCTCTCGCCGCTGATCAGTGCCATCGGCGCCTCGATTTTCCTTATGAACTACGTGCAACTGGCCCAGACGCCCGATTTTCTTCCCTTTCCCGAACTGGTGCCGGAATTCGAATTCATGGAGCCGGCGGCGCGCTATCTGAACTCCGTCGATCTGGTGATCCTGATCGTGACGGCGCTGACGATGGTGGCGCTGACCCTGCTGATCAAGTACACCCGTATCGGCAAGGCCATGCGCGCCACCCAGCAGGACATGGTCATGGCGCGGCTGGTCGGCATCAACGTCGATCGCGTGATTTCCGCGACTTTCATCGTCGGATCGGTGCTGGCGGCCATCGGCGGCGTGCTGATCGCCTCGCGCATGGGGCAGATCAACAGCGCCATCGGCTTCATGGCCGGAATCAAGGCCTTTACTGCCGCTGTGCTCGGCGGCATCGGCAATGTTCCCGGCGCGGTGCTGGGCGGGCTGGTGCTCGGGATCGCCGAGACGCTGGGGGCCGGCTATATCTCCAGCGCCTATGAGGACGTATTCTCCTTCGGTCTCCTGGTCCTGATCCTCGTTCTGCGTCCCGCAGGCCTGCTCGGCAAGGCCGTCAGGCAGAAAGTGTAGGCGATGGGCAATTTCAAGCGCGCGCTGGGTATCGGCCTGTGGTTCGTGTTTCTGACTCTGCCGCTGGTGGCCGTCCGGGTGAACACGATGAACCAGGAAGTGGAATGGCGGTGGGAAAACCTGCTTTGGGTGGGGTTGGGGGCGTTCACCGTGGCCTGGTTCTGGCGCTTCCTGCGCGAACGCCGCGCCAGCCGCCGGCCGCGCGCGGAGGCCGGAGCCCCGCCGGCGGCACGCAGGCTTTCGCTGGCGCAGCGGCTGGCCGACGATCCGGTCCTCAGCCGCCGGCTTCTGCTCGGCGTTGGTGTCGTGGCGCTGATTTTCCCCTGGCTGTTTTCGTCGGGGCAAAATTTCTACCACGTCAATGTCATGGTCGGCGCGTTGATTTTCGTGGTGCTCGCGCTGGGGCTGAATATCACCGTCGGTCTTGCCGGCCTGCTCGACCTTGGTTACATCGCCTTCTTCGCCGTGGGCGCCTACGCCTACGCGCTGCTCAACGAGCACCTCGGCCTGGGGTTCTGGCTTTGCCTGCCGCTGAGCGGCGTGGCGGGGATGCTTTTCGGCATGCTCCTCGGCTTTCCGATCCTGCGTCTGCGCGGCGACTACCTGGCGATCGTCACGCTCGGGTTCGGTTCGATCGCCAAAATCGTGCTGGAGAATTGGGATGCGGTTTCCGGAGGTGCGGCGGGTATCGCCGGCATTCCGCAGCCGGGGTTTTTCGGCATGGAGCTCGACGGCCGTTCGAAGGCGATTTACAGTTATTACATCGTGCTGGCGCTGGTGGCGCTTGCCGCATTCATCACCGGACGGCTGAAAAATTCGCGGATCGGGCGCGCCTGGATGGCCCTGCGCGAGGACGAGATCGCCAGCGTGGCGATGGGCGTGGACATGGCGCGGACCAAGCTTTCGGCCTATGCGCTGGGCGCCTTCTGGGCCGGGCTGGCGGGGGCGGTTTTCGCGGCGCACAACAATTTCATCAACCCCGACAGCTTCACCTTCATGGATTCGGCGATGGTGTTGGCGATGGTCGTCCTTGGCGGCATGGGGTCCATCCTCGGCGTGATCATCGCGGCGCTGGCGCTCAAACTCCTGCCCGAATACCTGCGTATTTTCGCCGAGTACCGCATGCTGATCTTCGGCGCGGTGATGGTGCTGATGATGATTTTCCGGCCGCAGGGACTGATCAGCGATGTGCGGCGCAAGTACGAATACGGTGACGATACGACCGACGAAGGGAACGGCGATGGCGCCGGATAGAGCGGGCCGGGGGGGCGCGAAGGACGGCGTACTGCTCGAAGTGCGTGGCCTGACCATGGATTTCGGTGGCCTGCGGGCTGTCGATGGCGTCGATCTTGACGTTCGCGTCGGCGAGATCGTCGCGCTGATCGGCCCCAACGGTGCGGGCAAAACGACCTTTTTCAACTGCGTGACCGGTATCTATGCGCCGACGGCGGGGGACGTCGTCATCCATCCGCCGGGCGGAAGAGGCGGGAGCCGCCGCATAGGCGGCATGAAACCGAACCGCATCACTGCGCTCGGCATGGCGCGCACCTTCCAGAACATCCGCCTTTTTCCTGCCATGACGGTACTGGAGAACGTCATGATCGGCCGTCATTGCCGGACGCGCACCGGCATTCTCGACGCCATCGTGGGTAGCCCGAGAGCGGCGCGCGAGGAAAGGGAATCCGCGGACAAAAGCTACGCCCTGCTGCAGAAAATCGGCCTTGCCGACGCGGCCAACGAGTTCGCCCGCAATCTCGCCTACGGCGCCCAACGGCGGCTCGAAATCGCCCGCGCTCTGGCCACCGATCCCTTCCTGCTGCTGCTCGACGAACCTGCCGCCGGCATGAACCCGCAGGAGACGCGGGAACTCGATGAACTCATCATGCGCATCCGCGCGGAGGAGGGAATTGCCATCCTGCTTATCGAACATGACATGAAACTGGTCATGAACATATCCGACCGCATCTACGTCATGGAATACGGCAAGAAAATCGCCCAGGGCACGCCGAGCGAAATCAAGGCCAATCCCAAAGTCATCGAAGCCTACCTTGGCGAGGAAGCTCATGCTTGAAGTGCGCGCGATCGAGACCTATTACGGCAGCATTCAGGCGCTCAAGAAAGTCTCGTTGTCCGTCGGTGAGGGCGAAATCGTCACCCTGATCGGCGCCAACGGCGCCGGCAAAAGCACGACCCTGATGTCGATCTGCGGCGTCACGCCGCCGCGCCACGGCGAGATCCTGTTTCGCGGCCGGCCTATCCAGCGGCTGAGTGCCGACGACATCGTCAATCTCGGCATCTGCCAGGTGCCGGAGGGGCGGCGTATCTTTCCGCAGATGAGCGTGCTGGAAAACCTCGAAATGGGCGCCTATCTGCGCCGGGACAAAACCGGGATCAAGGCGGACATCGACGAGGTTTTCGGGCGTTTCCCGATTCTCGAAAAACGCCGGAGCCAGGCGGGTGGCACGCTCTCCGGCGGCGAACAGCAGATGCTCGCCATTTCCCGTGCCCTATTGGCGCGGCCGGCGCTGCTGCTGCTCGACGAACCCTCGCTCGGTCTTGCGCCGCTGATCATCAAGCAGATTTTCGAAATCATCCGGCAGATCAACGCCGAAAACGGCACCACCGTCTTCCTCGTCGAACAGAACGCCAACCAGGCGCTCAAGATCGCCCATCGCGGCTACGTTATGGAAAACGGCGCCATAATGCGGGAAGACCGTGCCGGGAACCTGCTCAACAACGAAGACGTCAAGCGGGCTTATCTAGGCATATAGAGGGCTTTGCGCAGTTTCCCGCGGGCATCGGTAAATGCGGCTGGGCGGGATACGCAGGTAGGTGGCGAAGCTCAGGTATTGGAAAGACCGGGATCTTGGCGTTTCGTCGATCTATCCCTGGTGGAAATCCAGCTCAACAGCGAGCCCAGGCAAACCATGAAAGCCCCTTTCCAGAAATAAAACGACAACGGGGTTTTCAGCAGGAGGGAAGCGAGCACTGCCGAGAAGACCGGCGTAAAGTAGGAAGCCGTCGCCAGCATGGCCAGATTCCCGTGAATGATGCCGATATTCCATGCGGCGAAACCCAATCCGACGGCGATGGCCGCCATCGCCACATAAACGGCGACCGTCCAATCGACATGCATGGGTGGGTTGGTTCCCAGGAAAAATTTTATCCATAGGGCAAGCGCGGTGAAGGCCAGAAAAAGCGTGGTTCCCGTTTTCCCCTGCGACGTTTTGACGGTGACGGTACAGTAGGCCGCCCAAAGCAGGGAGGCAGAGAACGCCAGGAAATAACTGAGTGGATTGCTGCGCAGGTTCACCAGTATTTCGCCCGGATGAAACCCTCTATCGCCGCTCAGAACCCAGCACACGCCGAAAAGGGAAAGAAGCAGTCCCGGTATGATCAGGAGATTCGCTTTCTGCCGATTGAATATGATGGCGAACAGGATGGTCATGCTGGGCCACAGGTAATTCAGCATGGCGACTTCGATGGCCTGCCGACTGTTGTGGGCATAGCCCAGCGATAGGGCTAGACAAATTTCGTAAAGTACGAACAGCAGGCCTCCGGCATAGAGATACTTGCGCGGGAACGAATCGAATTTTGGAATCCCGGCAATGAAAAACATGAGAACGGCACTGGCCGAATAAATCGTCGCGGCGCCTCCGACCGGCCCCAATTCCACGCTGATGGCGCGGACCAGCCCGACCATGGTGCTCCACAGGAGAATGGCGCTCATGCCGATGAGCGTCGCTTTTTTCTTATTCATGATTCAT
>JAVBSG010000154.1:0-13567 GCA_031547245.1 Propionivibrio sp. | reverse complement strand
CTATTATGTGGCTACGGTGGGCGAGGGAGGCGGCTGGGAAGTGGTCGAAAGATATGTTCGTAACCAAGGACAGCCTCGCGAAGATCTGCGGCAATTTAGGCTTTTCTAATACCCCGCGCTCTTGGCGCGGGGTTGTTTATTCGCGTAATCGTGATTAGACAATCATTTCTGACAATAAACAAGTGAAAATTACAATCGGGGCAAAAAAGAACCGGCCAAGGCCGGTTAGAGGTGAAGATGATGAAGGCTTGAGGATATCTTTTTTTTGCCGTTCTGGATATCACATGACCTTGCTTTTTTGCCGGGCCTGGGCGGATTTGGCCGGGGCGGCCGCCGGTCGCCTGGCGGGCACGGCAGCTGCCGCGTGTTCGGGGAACAGCGGGAGTTTATCCTCGGCCTTGTCCGAGCCGCTTTCCTTTTCGCTCCGGAGCGCTTGTTTTTCGCCCATGAAGGCCAGGGTTTCGATCGCATCGCGCTGCGCGCGGGGCAGGCGCGATATCGCTACGGCCAGGCGGACGACTTCCGGTTTCAGGGACGGGTTCAGGTTGACTTTGTCGAAGGGGATGGCATCCCCGATGCCCGTGGTGTCGAAGCGGACCTTGAGCACTTTTTCGAGCAGGCGCAGATGGTTGTTCTTGGGGGCGTTTTCCCCGTCTTCCCAGTAATAGATGGCCGCCCGGCTGACTTCGAGCTCCCTGGCCAGTTGTTCGATCGACAATCCCATGGCTTCCCTGGCGATGCGAATCTGATCTTTTAATTCCATGTCGGCGTTTACCTCCTGCGCGAAAAAAACAAAAAACTTCCCCCATATCCGTTAATCATAACTCGTTAGTGACGATTTACAAGTGAAAGTTACAACGATCTGTGAAATAGTTCATAGGCCGTTGTTTCTTGATGTTTGCGATGTCAATCTCCAATTGTTATTTTTAATTGAAGTATGTAAGATTTGCTTGCGAGCGGACGGCGCAAGGCCGGCGGCCGCGTTTGCCGGCCGTTTTCGAGGGCCGAGCGACGGGTGCCTGCCGCCGGCCGCCATGGTTGCGCCTGCCGGGAAGCCCATCCGCCGGTTCGGCCGCCGGAAATGGACGGAGAAGATGGGATGGAGAGGGCGGGAATCCGATGAGCCAGCGCACCGCCGGAAGAACGGCGGCAATCATACCCCTGCAGAAGCCGGGTCCGCCACTATTGGCGGGCGGCTTTACGCGCGTCGCCAACGGGCTGCTGGAGGCCCTTGCCGGCGGCGGTTTTACCGCGCGGCAGTACGCGGTGCTGCTGGCGATCGTCCGCAAGACTTACGGTTTCAACAAGCAGACGGACGATATCGGTTTGACGCAGCTCGCGAGGATAACCGGCAAGAGCAAGGCGAATGTGAGCCGCACGGTGGGCGAGCTGGTGGCGATGCGCGTTATCGTTCGCCGGCGCGGGGAGTACGGGCACCATCTCGGTGTAAATGCGCAGTGCGGGGAGTGGGCGCTGCCGGGGATTCCTGCACTCAAGGCGGTTGCCGGAGCGGCATCCGTTGCCGGAATGGCAACCCCTGCCGTTGCCGATTTGGCAACTCCCCCGGTTGCCGGTTTGGCAACCACAAAAGACAAGCTATCAAAAGACAACCCGTCAAAAGACAGTGGACCGGCCGCGACGGGGCGGCGGGGCAAGGCGGCCGGGGCGAGGGGGTACGGCGAGGCGTTCGAGGCGTTCTGGGCGTGTTACCCGAAGCGGCGGAACAAGGCCGAGGCGGCGGAAGCCTTTGCCGCCGTCGCGCCCGGCGGGGAGCTGCTGCGGCGCATGCTGGCGGCGCTGGAGGCGCAGAAGCGCTCCGCCGAGTGGATCGAGGCGGGGGGGCGGTTCATCCCGTATCCCGCAAGCTGGCTCGCCAAGCGCCGCTGGGAGGATGAGCTGCCGCCGGCGGTGCGCGCCTTCGGCGAGCGGGAGCAGGCTTTCGTCGATGCCTTCAACGCCAACATCGGCGAGGCGGCGCTGCCGGTGGAGGAGTGGTCGCCGCGCGCCGCCGAGCTGATCGCCGCGGCGCTGACGGGGGCGTGGGATCTCGCGAAATGGGCGGGGTTCTGGCGCTTCGTGCGGGACGAGTGCCGCTTCAAGGGGAGCGTGTCGTTCGAGTGGCTGATGGCGCGCGATAATTTCGTGCGCGTCAGGCGCGGCGAGTTCCAGGGGCGATGACGGTGTCCGGCGAAGCGGCCATGCGGCTCTACAGCATCGATGCCGAGCAGGCGCTGATCGGCGGCCTGCTGATCGATCCTACGGCCATCGACGCGGTGGCGGACGCCTTGCGGCCCGGCGATTTTTTCAACGCGGCGCATGCCTGCATCTTCCGGCACATCCTGCGCATGCGCGGCGGGAACCTGCCCGTCGATGCGGTGACGCTGGCCGAGGAGATCGAGCAGGCGGGGGAGTCGGCGCTGGCCGGGGGCCTCGCTTACCTGGGGCAGCTGCAGGTGAACACGCCGACGGCGGCGAACGTGGGCCGGCACGCGGCGGTGATCGCGGACAAGCGGCGGCTGCGCGATCTGTTGGCGGCTTCCGGCGAGATCGCCGGGATTGCCCGGGCGGCGGGGAGCGAGAACGCCGCCGAGCGCATCGACCGGGCGCAGGCGGCGATCATGAAGCTGACCGACGATGCGGGCGGCAAGGGGGAGCCGGTGCCGATCGGCGCGGTGCTGGCCGACGCGGTCGGCGCGATCGAGAGGCGCGCCGCGCTCGACGGGGCGCTTTCGGGGCTGGGGACGGGCTTCGAGGGCATCGACGAGATCACCTGCGGGCTGCAGAAGGGCGATCTCGTGATCGTGGCCGGCCGGCCGTCGATGGGCAAGACGACCTTCGCCCTCAACATCGCCGGGCACGTGGGGATCGGCGGCTGCCTGGCGGCGGTGTCCTCGATGGAGATGAGCCGGCTGCAGCTCACTGAGCGCGCGATCGCCAGCATCGGCCGGATCGATTCGAAACGCCTGCGTTCGGGGCGGCTGCGGGACGAGGACTACGGCCGCATGGGGGCGGCGCTGGGCCGCCTGCGCGATGCGCCGCTGGTGATCGACGATTCGCCCGGCCTGACGGTGCCGCAGATGCGCGCGCGCTGCCGGCGCATCGCGCGCGAGCACAGAAAGCCGCTGGCGCTGGCGGTGATCGACTACCTGCAGCTGATGCGCGGCGAGGGGAACAACCGCAACGAGGAGCTGGGCGACATCACGCGCGGCTTAAAGCTGATGGCGCGCGAGCTGGACTGCCCGGTGGTCCTGCTCTCGCAGCTCTCGCGCCGGGTGGAGGAGCGCGCCGACAAGCGCCCGATCCTCTCCGACCTGCGCGAATCGGGCGCCATCGAGCAGGACGCCGACCTGGTGATCATGATGTACCGCGACGATTACTACCACCCCGACAGCCCGTTCAAGGGCCTGGCCGAGGCGCTGATCCGCAAGCATCGGATGGGGGATCTGGGGCGAGTGCCGCTGGTGTTCCAGGGGGAGTACAGCCGCTTTTGCAACGCGGAGCGGGGGGCGTATGGGGAGGCGGCGGCGAGGGCGGAGGGGGTGGGCGGGAAGGGGGGTAGGGGGTTTCGGGGGTGAGGGGCAAGGGATAAAGCATTATGGGCGGAGCGGATGCCGTTGCCGTGTGTGGGCTATCATCCCATCCGGCGGATGCGCCGGACAGCCGAGGACGTTGGAGCGAATCATGGTCGATGAAAGCGGTTTTACCCGTTTTGGAAGCCACTTCTTCCGGTTTATTTGCCGCGTTGGCGGAGAAGAATACGCCTCGGGCGTTTATTTCTCCGAGCCTTGTTCCGATGAGCGTTTCCGCCTGGTTTTCCCGGCCATACGGGACACATTGTCCTGGCTCGAGCAACACATCGAAGAGATCCGGGGGCAGGTCAGGAGGCGGCTTCCGCTCGATGCGAGTCCGGCGGTGTTCGATTCGACGGAGGTCGTATCGTTTTCGTTGTCTGTTCATGAGAACGAAAACGAGCCGGTTTTGAATGTTGCATACGGAGCATCGAACGACGGTGTGTATGTGTCGGTGCAAATCAAAAACAGAAGTGAGTATTCTGTGAGGTTGAATGACTAGTGTATTGTCATAGACTGGCCTGTGGGAAAAGCGTAGGGTGCCCACGCGGAGGGTGATTAACGCCGAAACCGCCCAAACGTAAGTAAGCAAGCTGTAATACCATGCTCCACGGCGACCGCTACGACTTTTGAAATCATATTCCGCCATGAACGATACCGCCGAACAGTTGCTTTCCGAATTCAAGCTCAAGGGTTGGGATACCCGGGATCTTTACCCGCGGATGTTTAAACTTGCCGAAGATCCGGCCGGGATTTTCGGTTTTCTGCAGGGGTTTTTGGCCGCTTTCGGGAAAGGCGCCACCTTGTTCAACGATGCCTTGAGCTACGTCGGGAGGGCGGATTTCGGGATCCTGGTTGGGCAGGCTATCGGCATATTGGAGAAAGGGGCGAACGAGAACGCCGAGAGCGTTATCGAATATGCCAGCCTGCAGTTTCCGGATCTTCTCCACGACAGGCTGGAGGCGCTGTTCAGGCTCAGGCCGAATGCCAACAGCTATTACGAGGAGTATCCGTGGAGGAATCTGGCGCGGAGCCGTATTCCGGCATTCCGGGACAGGCTGCTCGACCCGGCGGTTCCGCCCGCCGAAAAGCAGCGGCTGTTTACCTGTCTGCTGGAAACGCGGGACGAGGAGACGCTGGCCTTCGCCTGCGATTATGCGTTGAGCAACAAGCTCCACGGCTCCCGCGACGCCGGGGAGTTTTTGGCTTCGCGCCTTGAGGCGATCGGCTACACGTGGCAGGACGGCGGCATCAGGAGCTACTGCCCCAACCGTCCCAGGCATTTTGTTTTCCCGAAGGGGTATTTTGCCGGCGGCCAGCCGGTCTTTCTGAGCCGGACGCAGCATCCGACATGGCGGCTGCCGGCTGGCGGCCCGTCGTTCCGGTTCGGCGGCGCACTGGACGAGGATGCCGAGAACCCGCTGTTCCACATCGCCACTTTCGACGAAATTCCGGATGGGTTGAACGTCACGGGGCTGGAACGGCTGACGCTCGGCTGCCACGTCCGCGAGTTGAACGAATACGGCCCGGTCTTCTACCGCCACGATGCCGAAGGGAAGCCGGCCAGGCTGCCGACGCGCGAGAGCGGTCCCATCCAGTTCTTCAGCGATCATCCGATCAAGGAGGCTTGCATCGGCCTTGCAGACACGCCGCCACGCTGGCAGTTCCAGTCCTGGGGCGCCGCCAACGGCAGGGAGAGTCTGTTCCGGCTCGGCGGCGAGCCGGCGTGGATTCAAAGCGCCGAAGTGCCGTGCTGCCCGCTGTGTTTTGAAAAAATGGATTTCCTGATGCAGCTCGACTCGGATCTGCCGACCGGCAAAGGCGGCGAACTGATGTTCGGCAGCGGCGGCATCTGTTACGTTTTCTGGTGTGACCGGACGAAAGTCAGCGGTTATGTGATGCAGTGTACGTGAGTGGTTCGTGGGGGCGATCAGTACACGTTATGTCTATGTGATTTCAAAGAGTAGCATGGGCCTCCGGCAGGCCGTATTGATGTGTCGTTGTTGTATGAATAAGGTATTCATTCGGCGGATGGCGCTTTGCTTATCCGCCCTACGCGAGCTGGCGCTGGTTCAACGTTACGCACCGCGATTTTTTCCCCACGCGCTCCATTTCTCCAGTTCTAGCCGTATATCATTGTCATTTACTCGTGGACACGCTTTGCTTTGCCCACACTACGCGAGACGCGGGGATTTGTCACGGCGAGCGCATGGCGGATGCTCGGCTTTATTCTTCGACACGCTGCAGATTTTCCAGCGGCACCCATCCTTCGCTGTCCTCGGAGAGATGCCGGCACCAGATCCAGCCGTTCAGCGTTTTTGCGCCGGTCAGCAGGTCTCCGGCATCGACGTCCAATTCCGCTGCGGTGTAGTCTTCCAGGGCTCGCCCCTCATCGCCGTAGAGGCGTTCGATAATCTGTTGAGGCACCCATCCGCCGGCGTGGCCGGGCGTGGTGCAGAAATACCAGCCGTCCCATTGTTCGGGGCCGTTGTATTTTTCGCCGATGGTGAGCCTGTCGCCCTGTTTCAGGGTGATTGGATCGGGGAACTCGCTTCGGTGCGCCTTGATGACGAGGTATTTCATGGGCTGCGCCTTTTTCGCGGAGGTCGAATCGCGGGGCGGTATGGAACAAGCATGTATGCGGCTTCATGATTCCGGTTCTTTTCCGGCTGCGCTATGGGATTTGTTCGCCCTTGCGTGTAAGACGGCTTGCCTATCGGCTGCGCTTGCTTGCCGTCAACTGTAATCCGCGTGGGCACGCTTTACTTTGCCAACTCTACCGTAAATGCTATTGGCATTTATGCGGCCGGAGGCCCGAATGCCGGGACTGCGAAATCGATGAGGCGGCTGGCGTTCGGGTTGGTTCCAGAGATTCCCGTGAATGCGACGCGGAACCTGCGCAACCCTGGGAGGCGATCATATGGAGCTTCCGCATGTTGTTCGGCGCCTGAGACTCAGAAACCGGCCTTTCTGTACCAGGATTGCGCGGTAGGCATATCTTTTTCCACCCCCCAGCCCAGTTCGTACAGAGTTCCTATCGCCGAGCAGGATTGCCGGTAAATGCTTGTGTCCTTTTCTGTCGCCTGGGCGCGTAGGAAACAGTTCAGCGCGGCTTTGTATTCGTTCAATGCCATCAGCTTTTTGCCACGGCGAAAGTAGTTTTCCGCGGAAGCCGCTGTCTCGCTGTTCTCGCAATCGATATCCGCCATCTCTGCCAGTTCTTTTTCATGTTCCAGCGTCAGCGCTTTCGCCGCAGTTTCCGCCGTATCATGCAAGTAGGCTATTGCGGCGTCGATCGACAGCTCCGAAGAGTTGCACAAGATGTATCCGTGCATCGACGTATTGTATTTTTCGACACCGGCATAAAAAATGGGAGCGTAGTGTTTGGAAAGAACGACCACTGACGTTGTGTCCCTTTTCCCTTCGGCGGAATCCACCGCGATCTCTTGATAGGCGTCCTTGCCGCAAAGCTGGTCGGCCCGGTTTCTCCAGGTTCTTCTGGCAGACTCGGGACTTGCCCACAATGTCGCGTTGCCGATGGCCGTGAGGCGATGGAACCCCGGCAGCACTTCTTCGTCAACGAATCCGCCGCCCCACGGGTTGTCGCCTTCGGTCCGCAGGTTGTGCGAAGAGGCGCACCCGGTCATGAGTATCGCCAGTATTACTCCTCTCCAGCGTTTCATATATTCGATCTCCCCTTGTGAAACCAGATTACTGTCGGAAGTAAACGGTCGAACGGCAGAAAACCGTGGAGTAGTCATTGAATATGGAAGACGCCAAAAGCATACTGCGGAATTACGGTCGTGTCACTGGACGTCCGTCTGCCTCATGTTGGGCGTTCATTCCGCGTGGGCATGCTACGCTTTGCTTACCCTACAGGACTTCCGCTCCTTTGCCCCTTTGTCAGCCTCGCCGGTGACAAAGCCGATAGGACGCTTGGGCGATTCGGGCGGCGTCATCAACTGGCGGATGGCCTCGAAAACCTGCTTCAACTGCACCCGGGTATCGTTTGCGAAATTTTCGTGACTGAGCGCGAGCGCCTCGGACTTTTCCTCAAGTTCATCAAGGCGTTTCGCCAAATCCTGATGGGTGGCTGCCAATTCGCGCAGGCGGACGAAGGTTCGCACGACATGCACGCCCATTTCCACGGCCTGCGCGGAAGCCAGGACATTGGA
The DNA here is from genome assembly GCA_031547245.1 of Propionivibrio sp. Classification (GTDB taxonomy): domain Bacteria; phylum Pseudomonadota; class Gammaproteobacteria; order Burkholderiales; family Rhodocyclaceae; genus Propionivibrio. The sequence goes on along the minus strand of JAVBSG010000154.1, from coordinate 5,823 downwards.
TGCCTGAATGGCTCCGTGCTCGGTGAAAGCGAATGGTAGCGCCTTCGAGAATTTTAGCTTGGCGAGGTGGTCGCAATTTGCGACCACCTCCGCCTTCTCGTCGGCAGTGAGCTGGAACACGAAATCGTGGGGAAAACGTTCCCGATTGCGCTTGACCTGCTCGTTCAGCCGCTTGGTCGGGACACCGTAGAGTTCGGCCAAATCGGCATCGATCATCACCTTTTGTCCGCGGATGAAGAGGATGCGCGGCTCGATGCGCAGTATGGGCGAGAGGCTGTCAGGCTGGATCATCGTCGGGCGAACTCCCTGTTCTGTGTGATTTTGCGTTCCCAAATCGTGCCGATTCATTTTAATGAATACGTTATAGTTTGTATATAAATACGTGTCATTCAGAGCGCCGAAGGCCCGAAGGCCGAGACCGCGAAATCGATGAAGCTCCTGAGCTTGGGGGTGATGCGCCGGTCCGGGGCGTAGAGGAGGTGCATGGGTTTGGTGGGGACTTTGTATTCCGGCAGCACGTGTACGAGGCGGCTTGCGTCCACTTCGCGTTGCAGCAGTTCGCGCGGTTGCAGCAGCAGCCCCAGTCCGGCGAGCGCGAATGAGAGCAGGGATTCGCCGCTGTCGACGGTCAGGCGGCCTTGCACCGGTACGGTGATGCGGCCTTCCGGGCCGTGGAATGTCCAGTGGGAGCGCAGTTCGGAGTAGCTGAACCGCAGGCATTCGTGCTGCGCGAGGTCCTGCGGCGTGCGGATCGGGGCGTGGGCGTGCAGGTAGGCGGGGGCGGCGCACAGCAGCAGTTGGTAGGGGGCCAGCGGGCGGGCGACGAGGCCGCTGTCAGGCAGTTCGCCGACGCGGAACACGGCGTCGAAGCCTTCTTCGATGACGTCGACGTAGCGGTTCGATACCGACAGTTCGATGGCGACCTCCGGGCAGGCGCGCAGGTAATCCGGCAGTTTTGGGGATAGGGCGTGGACGCCGAACGAGACGGGGGCGTTGATGCGCAGGCGTCCGCGCGGGGTGGCGTGGGCTTCCGCGGCCAGGGCCTCAGCGGCTTCGACTTCGGCGAGGATGGTTTTGACGTGCTCGTGGAAGGTTCTGCCGATATCCGTCAGGTGCTGGCGGCGGGTGGTGCGGTTGATGAGCCGTACGCCGAGCTGCTGTTCGAGGGCCTGCACGTGCTTGCCGACGAGTTGCGAGGACATGCCCAGCGCTTCGCCCGCCGCCGAAAACGATCCGGTTTCGACGGCTTTGGCGAAGGCCGTCATGCTCAATAGTCGATCCATTCGAAACACTCCGTTTCAAGTGATGAATTGTATCGCCGATTTATCTTATGGTGTTTTGAGATCAGAGTGGCGTTTCGTTGAATGGTGAATGGTGAATAGGAGAAGGAAACATGAACGTCGCAATTCTTGGAACGGGCAACATGGGGGCGGGGCTGGCGGCTCTGCTGGCTGCCGCAGGTTACGCCGTGGCTATCGGCGCGCGCGATCCTGCGAAGGCCGCCGCGCTGGCCGGGAAAATCGGCCACGGAGCCATCGGGGGCGGGATCGCCGCCGCAGTGGAATCCGCCGAAGTGGTGATTCCGGCGCTGCCGTATGGGGCGGTCGGCGAGGCGCTCGAAGCGGCAGGCGATCTGCGCGGCAAGGTGCTGGTCGATATCAGCAATCCGATCACGGCGGACTTCAAGGGGCTTGAAATCGGGCATACCACATCGGCCGCCGAGGAAATCCAGAAGCGCGCGCCGGGGGCCGTCGTCGTCAAGGCGTTCAACACGATCTTTGCGCAGCTGCTGCCGCGCGAGGCGCGGCAGGGCAGGGCGGTGCAGGTTTTCGTTGCGGGCGACGTGCCGGAGGCCAAGAGCCGGGTTTCGGCGCTGGTCGAGGCGCTAGGTTTTGAGGCGGTCGATGCCGGTCCGCTGGGGAATAGCCGGTTTCTTGAGCCGGTTGGCGAGATGAATATTCATTTCGGGTATTTTCTCGGGCGGGGGGACGATGGTTGCGCCGGCTTGGGTGGGGGGGTGATTTGGGGATGGGTGGGCGGATGCGCGGTGCGCTCATCCCTTGCGGCGGATAACGCTTCGCTCATCCGCCCTACGGTTTCTTCAACGGCGTTGGATGCTAAATAATCGGTTTTATTCAAAGAAAAGGAAATGTCATGGGAAATTACAAACGTTCGTCGCTCGGTGATATCGCGAAGCTTGGCCGAGTTACGCTGCACAACGAGTTGGCGCTGACCGGGGCGGAAATCTCCGTCAATGAATTGCCGGCGGGCGTCAGCGTGCCGTTCGTTCATGCGCACAAGCAGAACGAGGAGGTTTACCTGATTCTGTCGGGCAGGGGCCGGTTCTACCTCGATGGCGAGGAGTTCGGCGTGGCGGAAGGTGACGTGCTGCGCGTCGATCCGCCGGCCCGGCGCTGCGTCAAGGCCGATGCGGACAGCGCGTTGCGTTTTGTTTGCGTTCAGGTGAAGGCCGGGAGTCTGGCGCAGTTTACGGAAACGGATGGTTATCCTGCCGAGGGGAGGCCGAGTTGGTTGTAGTCTCATCCAAGGTGGATGAAGCGAAGCGCCGTCCGCCGGATGCGTGATAAACGATCGTGAAAGGCTTTCATGAATATACCAAAAAAGGTATAATTCGGGTGTGAAAGAGAAACTATTGCTTTTTGTCGGCAGCAGCCACAGGGACATCCTGGCATTTCCTGCGGAAGTCAGGCGTTTCATGGGGTTTGCCATGGCATTTGCGCAGAATGGGGAGCAGCATGAGGCAGTGAAGGCGCTCAGGGGGTTCGGCGGGGCCGGGGTGCTGGAGGTGGTGGAGAACCATGTCGGTGGAACCTATCGCGCGGTGTATACGGTCAAATTCGAAGAAGCGGTTTTCGTGCTGCATTGCTTCCAGAAAAAGAGCAAGCGCGGGATAGAAACGCCGCAGGAGGATGTGGAATTGATTCGTTCAAGGCTCAAGGTGGCCGAGGCGATGGCAAAGGAGTTACGCAATGCGAAAAACAAGCATTGACGGCGTGGAGGTTGTGACGAGTTCCGGCAACGTGTTTGCCGACCTGAAACTGCCGGACGCCGAAAAACTGAAGATCAAGACCGGACTGATTATCGAGGTCAGCAAGGCAATGAATCGGCTTGGGCTGACTCAGCAGCAGGCGGCTGAGCGCATGGGCATTTCGCAGGCAAAGGTGTCTGGGATGCTGCGTGGCGAGTTGACCCATCTGTCCGAGCGCAAACTGATGGATTGCTTGAACCGCCTCGGCTACGATATCGAGATCAAGGTCAAACCGACATCGAAATCGACGGGGCAATTGACGCTCAGAGGGTAGGTCGGGTGGCGTTTATCTGCCCTGTCCGCGTTGGAACGGGTGTTTGCCGAAGAGGTTGCGCTATGCATACAGAATCTCTTCGAAAGCGTAATTGCATGTCTGTCGTATCTGTTCCGGAGTGAGCGTGCGATCTTGCGGGATGCGCGCTGCGGTTCGAATCACGTCGTTGACGTTGGCGAACGTTTCCGTGCTCAGGGCCAGCACGGTGTTGCTCAGCCTGTTCCCCAGGGCGGGGCTGATGGCCGTCTTCCACGCTTCGCGGAACTCAGCGAGCAAAGCCCCGAAGAGTTCGATGGTGTCGTAGATGTACAGCACGTCTTGGGCTTGTTTTGCCGAGGGGCGGTCTTTCTGGATCAGGAATTTCTGGACCATGAAGCATAGCGGGTTGGCCACCTGAACGTCCTTCGGCGACGGTAGCGGCACGCCGCTTTTCTTGTTCAGCGTGATCACCCAGGGATCGACGAGGAGGATGTCCAGGTGCCTGATCTTTTGGGCGGATATGCCGGCAATCGCCTCAGTCGCGTCTGACGCGCCGCTGCGTTTAACTCCGCTCCCGATCAACGGCGTCAGGAATTCGGCGTAGAAGCCGCCGTTCTCTTTGCCCAGGATGTAGTGCGCGACCGGCGGCTTGTGCGCTCCGGTCAGTTGTTCCTCGAAGCCATGTTCAACAAGGGCTGCTTTGATGTCGCCCTCGATTGGCGTGCCGCCGGCAATCGCCAGGTCCGTGTCGCGGGTGAATATCGGTTGGTATTCCAGCTTGTTGGCTATCGGAGAAAACCGGTGGATTCGATGCGCCCATCCGCCGATAAAGACGAGATGCGCGCTCCATGGGGCGAGTGCCTGGGCCAGCTTTGCGAGTGCATCGAGGTCGTTCATTCAGCGTCCGTTTTCCACGATCGGACGAAGCGCTTTTTCATAGATCAGGTCGGCCTGCTCTTCGCCGCGCGATGGGTGGCTGGCGACATCCAGCCACACTTGGATGACATCCGAGATTATCAGGCCATCCTTGCGTATGGCGCCCCGGAATGTCGATTTCGGTGAAAGCGCCTGCTGGGCGATCAGGTCGGGTTTCTCGGAAGGCGAGGCAACCGCGAGGCCTCGCCATTTCCTGTCGTCGGGCCGGGGAAGCCTGGGCACGTAGATGTGGGGCGGAACACCGCTGACGTGTCCGAGCCGCAATGCGTCGGCTGCCGCAAACAGCGCGAGACAGGCCTCTCCTTCCTGCTTCGCAAGAAGCCCGGAAATTTGCCGGTCCACCGAGCCGCGGATAAGGAAGCGCATGGGGAGTTCCGGCGCGGGGCGCATTGCCGCCGATCGCCAACGGCGGAACAGCTCCGCGCGCCGCACGATGGCGAGATATCCGGAGGCGTCGTCCAGATACCCTTCATTGCGCAGCTGCTGCAGGAACCGGGAGGCGCTCATCGGCGATACCTTGGCGGCGTCGGCGAGTCCGGAACCGCTTTGATATTTGCGTCTCGGTGCTGCCAGCAGGCGATCGGGTATTTCGGGAGCCAGCAGGACTTTCAGCATCCACTGGTTGAGGTCGGAGAATAGATTGATGATTTGATTCGACGGGGCGTTTCCCCGCCACCGAAGTGGCTCCGGTTCGGCGTTCAGTTCTTCGAACGCACCCTGAAAGTGCCTGAGGCCGTTCGCGGCAACAATGCCGATGGGTACGTCCGGCGCGTATTTTTGGGCAAACGAACTGGCCTGATTCAACAGCGAGGAGGAAGCCTTCTCGACACAAATCACGGCCAAGGGCCGCGCGTTCTTTGCACCAATGGCATGAGCCTGGGCTTGCAGGATTGCCTGCGACAGCAATGGAATCACCCGATCGGCGCGCCCTTCCGCGAGTGCCTTGATCTCTACGAGGAAGCGTTGCGCGCCCCGTCGGACGAGCAGGCCGGGGCGCCCGCCTTTTTCGGCGGGAGAGGTTTGGACCTTCCAGCCATTGGCCTCAAAGAGTCCGGCCACGAACGTTTCCGCATTCTTGCCCCTGTTCTCGGAGGTATGAAGAGAGAGCATTTTGTGCTTCCTGTGACGATCACCTTGGCCATTATATATATCATGGCCGTGATATCAACCATGGGCATGATAATGATTCTTGAGAATGCATCCAGAGAATGGTGCTTCGTTCATCCTGAGCATCGGGCGGACGGCGCTTCGCTATCCGCCAGACCCGAGCCGGCTTGTTTTCCGCATGTTTTAAAAATCAAACGTATTGTTGATGATTTTTGGGAAAAGGGAGTAAATGTTGCGTCCGGCCGTGCGGTTGAAGTAATTCAGATGGTCATACAGCGACTGCCATTTTTTGATCATGCAGGAATTATTGCCGTGCCGCATTGCCACGTCGACCAGACGCTTCTCCAGGAGGCAGACGCCGCTTGGCAGGGAGATGCTGTCGCAAAGCTGGATGAGGCGGTCATAATCGGAGAAAACGCATTCCGCCAGTTCTTTTTTTAGTATTTCGCTCTCCTGCGGACTGCAATCGCTTATGCCG
>JAVBSG010000055.1:0-21381 GCA_031547245.1 Propionivibrio sp. | reverse complement strand
CGGTTTTTTTACGCCTGTTCTTGGCTTGGCGTTATATCGTCTCGGCAGCCTTCGGGTTCATCAAAAACGCTCTCGCCATAACAAGAGTTGCTTGCGGTGTCGTATTCAACTGAGAAAAACGAATTTCGCAGGGACGACCACGTAGGCTGTGCGGATTCCGTGGCGTGAAAAGTGAATGACGATGGCGGTGGGTCATCTGTATAACGAGCTAAACGCTAAGGAAACTCTGATTAAGTGGCGGCGGCGCATCGCTGCGTTGCGCGGTGCTCGCTCCCTCGCCTATCTATCTGATATGTCTCGGTCGCTGTGCGCCGCACGCCTTGCACTGCATTCGCCTCGCTCACTTAATCAGAGTTTCCCTAATCGCGCAATCCTATCCCGCATTGTCTGTGGGATAGGCACTTTCACATTTTTCCGCGTATCGAAAGCCACCGACACGGCCTCCGCCTCCGCCACGATTGCTCCGTCTTTCTTCCGCACCAGCCGATAGGTCGTCGTAAACCGGTCCTCCGCAATGACGCTGATCCCGACCCCTACGACGACGGTATCGCCGAATTCAAGCGCCTGTTTGAAACGGCAACTCGTTGAGCCGATGATCAGCGTAACGTCGTTTTCGGGATCCTGATCGAACTTGCCGATCTGCCGATACAGGGTTACCCGGGCATTTTCGATATAGCGGAAGTACCAGATGTTGTTGACGTGGCCGTTGGGGTCCAGCTCTCCCCATGCGACAAGCTGTTCCACAGTGATTGGATAATCGGAGAGGGCTTTGAGCATGAGTGTGCAGAACAAAAAACGGTCGTTTGTTTGCCATATGGTAACACCCGTCATAACTTCCGCTATCACACAGCGGAAATCGAGGAAGCGATATTCCGCAGTGATTACCTGTCTCCGAATTCCTTCAGCCGCTTGCGCAAATAAGTGACCTCTTCGATCAGATCGGTCGTCAATGCGGCAAGCTGTGGGTCGGCATCGAACGATTTTTCCAGGTGGGCAATACGGCGGGCGCGAATGATCGTGGCGCAGTCGAACCACGAAATATTTCTCTGCGGGTCGTGGTGCAGAACTCCTGCCTCGATATGCTCCACCACCCAATCCTGCGATACGCCGCAGATATTGGCCAGTTGTTCGATGGAATAACCCGTTTCTTCAATCATCTCGCCCATCTGGGATAAAGCGTGTCTGGTATTTTGCATGATCAGCGGTCTCCGTCGGCACGGGGATTGAACGAAGGGAAAGCCTTGGCAAGCTCGGCATAGGCCTGGCGTGCCTGCTCGCTGTCCGCCGCAGGCCAGGCAATGTCCAGTTCAAGGTAGAGATGGCCGGCAGGGGAGCCGGGAATGCCACGTTCCTTCAAGCGTAATTTACTGCCGGGCTTCGAATTGGCCGGGACAACCACTTTCGTATCCCCCGTCGGCGTCGGAACCGTGACCGAAGCTCCCTGTGCCGCTTCCCAGGGGGCCAGCCGCAGGCGCTGATAAACATCGCGTCCTTCCGCACGCCAGCGCTGATCCGCTCTGAATTGCACCTCCAGCAGCAGATCTCCTGCCGGACCTCCGCCTATTCCCGGGTTGCCGCGGCCGGCCAGGCGGATGTGCTGGCCTTCGCGGACGCCTTTGGGTATTTTGACGTGAAGACTATGTTCTTCTGTAGCGGGATGGCCGTGTTCGTCGAGTACCAGATGGCGCAAGGTCAATGTCCGTTCTGCGCCGTGATAGGCATCCGCGATGTCCAGTTCGATTTTCGCGTATTGGTCGCTGCCGCGCATGGATGGTTGCGACTGCTGGAAACCTTCCGCCCTTCCTCCTGAGCTTGCCGAACGTCGCGCACGGCCAAACAATTGCTCGAAGAAGTCGCTGAATTCTTCCGCGCCGGCACCGCCTGCAGAATGGCCGAAACCGTAATTCCAGTCGGGCGGCGGCTGAAAATCCTGTCCGTCGCGCCTATAGGCGCTGCTGCCTATCGAATCGTAGGCCTCGCGTTTTTCCGAATCGGACAGCACGGCATAGGCTTCATTGATTTCGGCCGTTCGTCCATGAGCGTCGGCTTCCTTGCTGACATCTGGGTGGTATTTACGCACCAGCTTCCGGTAGGCTTTTTTGATCTCGTCGGCGGTTGCGTTTTTCTCCACCCCCAGGACTTTGTAGTAATCCTTGTATTGCATATAGCGCTCCTGTCGCCATGACGGCAACGACGATTTTGACTGTGTAGAACGATATCGTTTCTTATTGTAGAGCACTGGCGTGACGGCGTTGTGTTGTTTGTGAGCGAGGAGAGGCGAGTTTTGTTACCGGCCCTGTAGTTGTTGTTCCAGAAATCACGTTGATCGCTTTTCCTTGAACTGGCCGGCAGGCTGGTAAAATCTCTGCCTTTCCTGTTTGCGCGATCCAGGCGGCATGCCCGCATGGCCCCTTTTTTTCCGACGGCTGCTTTTGAAACGTAAATCCGAATTCGACGATTGCCTTACCGCCGACCAGCGCCGTTTGCGCTCGATGGCGCGTGACCTGCGCCATTTGTTTGGTGCGAAGCGCGATGCGTTGCAGGCCGAGCATGACCGGCTGCAGGAGAAATCCCGCGCTGCCGTGGCCGCTCGCCGCGCGGGGTTGCCGCGCCCGAAATTCCCGGCGGAACTTCCGGTCAACGAGCGGCGCGCCGAAATCACGGCGCTGATCGAGAAGCATCAGGTGGTCATCGTTTGCGGCGAGACGGGGTCGGGCAAGACGACGCAGTTGCCGAAAATCTGCCTGGAGCTTGGGCGTGGCACCAATGGTCTGATCGGCCATACGCAGCCGCGCCGCATCGCCGCCCGGTCGACGGCGGCGCGCATCGCGCAGGAGCTGGAGAGTGAGCTGGGGAACATCGTCGGCTACAAGATCCGCTTCACCGACCGCACGTCGCCGCATTCCTACGTCAAGCTGATGACCGACGGCATCCTGCTCGCCGAGACACAGGGCGATCCGTGGCTGGCGCAATATGACACGCTGATCATCGACGAGGCGCACGAGCGCAGCCTGAACATCGACTTCCTGCTTGGTTACCTCAAGCAGTTGCTGCCGAAGCGGCCCGATCTGAAGCTGATCATCACCTCGGCGACGATCGATGCCGAACGCTTTGCGCAGCATTTCACCGCCAACGGCAAGGCGGCGCCGGTGATCGAGGTCTCGGGCCGGATGTATCCGGTCGACGTGCGCTACCGCCCGGTGCAGACGGAGGAGGCGGAAGAGGACGATGAGCGCGACCTGTATGACGCCATCGTCGATGCATGCGATGAGCTGAACCGCATCGGGCCGGGCGACATCCTGGTCTTTCTGCCCGGCGAGCGGGAGATCCGCGAGGCCGCTGAGGCGCTGCGCAAGCATGCGTTCAGCCGCGGCGGCGCGCAGACGGAGATCCTGCCGCTGTTCGCACGCCTCTCCGCCGAGGAGCAGTCGCGCATTTTCCGGCCGCACCAGGGGCGGCGCATCGTGCTGGCGACCAACGTGGCTGAAACCTCGCTGACGGTCCCCGGCATCCGCTACGTGGTCGATAGCGGGCTGGCGCGCGTCAAGCGTTATTCCTACCGCAACAAGGTCGAGCAATTGCAGGTCGAGAGGGTCTCGCAGGCCTCGGCGAACCAGCGCGCCGGGCGCTGCGGTCGGGTGTCGGCGGGCGTCTGCATCCGGCTTTACGACGAAGAGGATTTCGGCAAGCGGCCGCCTTTCGCCGATCCGGAAATTCTGCGTTCCTCGCTGGCTGGCGTCATTCTGCGCATGAAGTCGCTACGCCTCGGCGACGTCGAGTCCTTCCCCTTCCTCGAAGCGCCGCCGCCCAAGGCGATCAGCGACGGATACCAGTTGTTGCTTGAACTGGGCGCGGTGACCGAGGAGCGGGCGCTGACGCCGGTGGGCCAGGAACTGGCCAAAATGCCGCTTGATCCGCGCGTGGCGCGCATGATCGTGGCAGCACGCGACGAGGGTTGTCTCAAGGAGGTGCTGGTCATCGCCGCGGCGCTGACCGTGCAGGATCCGCGCGAGCGGCCGCAAGAAAAGCAGGGCACCGCCGATGCCGCGCACAAGAAGTTCGCCGACGAGAAGTCGGAGTTCCTCTCCTGGCTCAAGCTGTGGCAGTGGTATGAGGACGAGCTGGAGCACAAGAAGTCGCAGCGCAAGCTGGTGCAGGCATGCCACACGAATTTCCTGTCCGCGCTGCGCATGCGCGAGTGGCATGACATCCATAGCCAGTTGCATGGGTTGGCTGCCGAACATGGGTGGAAGGAAAATCAACTGCCTGCAAACTATGATGTCATTCACCGTGCGCTAGTGGCTGGCCTGCTTGGCAACATCGGCTGTAAATCGGAGGATTCAGGCTATTATCTTGGCGCGCGCGGCATCAAGTTTCTGATCCATCCGGGATCGCCGTTGAACAAGAAGGCCGGCAAGTGGATCGCCGCCGCCGAGATTACCGAAACCTCCAAGCTGTTTGCCCGTTGCGTGGCGCGTATCGAACCGGAATGGCTGGAGAGGATCGGCGAGCATCTGATCAAGCGCAGCTACTTCGATCCGCATTGGGAGAAGAAGGCGATGCAGGCCATCGCCTTCGAGCGCTCGACGCTGTACGGCATCGTCGTCAACCCTAGGAAGCGCGTGAACTATGGGCCGATGAATCCGTCCGAGGCGCGCGACCTGTTCATCCGTTCCGGTCTGGTGGGCGGCGAGATCGCCGAGGAGTATGTGCGGCGCTGGGCTTTCTTCACGCACAACCACCAGTTGATGCTCGACATCGAGACGTTGGAGCACAAGTCGCGCCGGCCGGACGTGCTGGTCGACGATGAGCTGATCGCCGCGTTTTACGACCGCCTGATCCCAGAGAACATCACCAACGGCGCCGATTTCGACAAATGGCGGCGCGAGGCTGAGCGGGAAAGTCCGAAACTGCTGCACCTGAAACGCGAAGATCTGATGCGCCACGAGGCAGCGGGCGTGACGACCGAGGCCTTTCCGCACCAGATCCGGCTGGGCGGCGCGGAATTCGACCTCTCTTATCACTTCGAGCCTGGGTCGCCGAAGGACGGTGTGACGATCACCGTGCCGCTGGCGCAGCTCAACCAGATTCCGGCGGCGCGCTGCGAATGGCTAGTGCCGGGGCTGCTCAAGGAAAAGGTGGTGCAGCTCGTCAAGACGCTGCCGCAGAAGATCCGCTCGAAGCTGGTGCCGGTGCCCGAATTCGCCGAGGAGTTTGCCGGAGCGATACAGCCGTCGGACAAGGGGCTGGTGCCGGCGCTGGTCCATTACATCCTGCAGACGCGCGGGCTCAACGCCCGCGGCTGGGAAATCACGCCCGACGCGTTCCGTCCGGATACGCTGCCGCCGCATTTCTCGTTCAACTTCAAGCTGGTCGATGAACATGGCCGTCAGCTCGGCATGAGCCGCAATCTGACGGAGCTGCGCGGCGAGTGGGGGGGGCAGGCGAAACAGGAGTTTTCCGAGTTGCACGAAACACCGTCGGAGTATTCCGGCATGACCGACTGGACTTTTGGCGAATTGCCCGAGCTGATGGAGGTCGACGTGGGCGGCCAGCGCGTGCTTGGCTACCCTGGACTGGCCGACGACGGCGATTCGGTGTCGCTGTGCGTGTTCGACACGCTGGAGGAAGCGCGCGAGGCCCATGCCGAAGGATTGTTGCGCCTGTTCAAGCTGCAATTCAAGGAGCAGCTCAAGTATTTCGAGAAAAGCCTGCCGGGGCTGACGCAGATGAGCATGCAGTACATGGCGCTGGGCACGCGCGATGAGTTGCGGCAGCAACTGCTCGATCTGGCGCTGGCACGAGCCTGCCTGAACGAACCCTGGCCCGCCGATGCGGCCGCATTCCGGCAACGCTGCACCGAGGCCAAGGCGCGCCTAGGACTTCTGGCGCAGGAAATCTGCCGCCTCGCGGGGCTGGTGCTGGGCGAATGGCAGGCGGTGCAGAAGAAACTGCCGGCCTTCAAGGCGCACGCCGCGGCCGTGCAGGATATCGAAAAGCAGATGAAACGCCTGATGGGCAAGCGCTTTGTCGCCGATACGCCGTTCGAGCGCCTGCAACACTTTCCGCGCTACCTCAAGGCGGCTGCCATGCGCCTCGACAAGTTGAAAGCCGATCCTGCGCGCGATGCCCGCCTGCAGGCCGAATACGCGCCGCTGTGGACCAACTATGAGCGCCGCGCGATCCTGCTAGCGAAACAGGGCGTGGCCGACCCGCAGGTCGAGCAGTTCCGATGGCTGCTGGAAGAACTGCGAGTGCAGATGTTCGCACAGGAGTTGCGCACGCCCGCGCCGGTGTCGGTCAAGCGCCTGCAGAAGATGTGGGAAGGGCTGTAGGTTTTTTGAGTAACATGTAAATCAATTAAAACTTTTTTCGTTCCCATGGTCTAACCGCCGTTAAGAATCGCGGCTTGAAGTGGCGAACGAACTGAAGCATGAGGCATGTGAAACCCCGAAAGACGGGGGTTTCCCTCCGTTGTAACGCAGCGGTTAGTTTGCGCAGCCGGTTGATCACCATTTCGATTGTTGCAGCAGACTTGAAGGGGAAATCATGGTGGTAAAGCATGCGAAGTACACGTGGCTGATCGGTTTGCCGGCGGCGCTGGCGGTAGCGTCTGGCGCGCGGGCGCAGGTTTTTGAAATGCCCGTCGGCGACCTGAATCTCAATCTGGCCGGGATCGCCGTCGGGTCGGTGCCTGATTACAGCGGTTCCAGCCAAAACACCACCGCTGCCGGGCCGGTTTTCCGCTATCAGTTCCAGAATTCGGAACGTTATTTCCTGCTGCTCGGACCAACGGCGACATTGAACCTGATCAACGATCCTTCATGGCGTGCCGGACCGCTGCTCAACTACCGTTCCGCCCGCGACAACGATGTCGAGGACCGGATCGTCAAACAGATGGATAAAGTCGATTCCAAGGTGGAAGTCGGCGCTTTCCTGCAATATCGTCTCAAGTTGAGCGACAGGCCGCTGCATCAGATAACCTTCACCGGCGACATCGCGGGAAGCGACAACGGCACGGTGGGGCATTTGAAAACGATGTACTTCCAGCCCCTGAGCGACAAGGTGATTGCCAACATCGGCCTGGGAGCAACCTGGGGCAACGACAAATTTGCGAAGACCTATTACGGCGTGACCGGTAGCCACGACATCGCCCTGTTTCCGTCGCTGGGCGGCAGGAAGTACCAGGCCGATGGCGGCCTGCTCGGCATCAACGTTCCGTTCGGCGTGTCCTGGATGGCGAGCAAGCAGTGGCTGGTCTCCGTCGGCGGGCGTTATGAAAAGCTTCAGGGCGATGCCAAGGACAGTCCGATTGTTTCCGAGCGCGGGGATTCCGATCAATGGGTTGGCGGCGTAGCCCTTTCCTATATGTTCTAGGGGCGCTTACTTCAACTGACCGAAAATAGGCTTTCGCTATGGCCGGGTCTTGCCCGGATGCGCTCAAAAAAATCCCCTGCCGGGGCAGGGGATTGTTGAGGGATTCTGCGCCGGATGAAGGCGCAGGCTGCTTTGGTCAGAACATATACTTGGTGCCGATCATGGCCTCGTAGCGGTCGTAGTTATCCTTGCCCCACTGTCCGCCGATGTGGCCCCATAGCTGCCAGTTGCGCTTGATTTCCCCTTGCGCGCCAAGCTTCAGTTCGTAGCGGGTGTCCGGCGTGCCGTCGCTGATCCGCACGCCGTTGAAGTCCAGGCTGTTCTTTGCGTCGCTATACCAGATGTTGCCCTCTACGAAGGGCTGCACCCCGTTGTCCCCCAGCTTGCTGCGGCTGTAGAAGCGCGCTCCCAGGCGACCGATGAAACCGTTGGCATCGCTGTTGTTGACCCGCGTGCCGTCGGCCTCCCGATGGTTGTCCGCCGAGAAGTTGGTGTAGGCGAGCTGTACCTGCGGCTCGATGATCCACTGGCGCTTCTCCTCCTCACGGGCAATCAGCGCGTAGCCGCCCTCGACGGAGACGGTCCAGCCCTGGCTGTCGTACTTCTCCTTGGCGAAGCCGTTGCCCTTGACCGTGTTGTCATACCAGCCGTACATCGCCCAGACATCGACATAGGGCCCTTCGGGCATCTTGTCGTTGCCGAACCAGGTGCCGTAGACGCCGACGCTGTAGCCTTCGACGTCGCCGCTCGCCTTGCGGCGGGTACCGTTGTTGGTAGTGCGATACTCACCCCGGCCGTAAGCGTCGGTGTCGCTCTTGCCGTAGGCGCCCATCAGGCCGAAGTGGTAGCGGTTCTTCTCGTCATCGCTCCAGCGGGCGATGTCGCCGCCAAAGTGGATCAACGTGGTGTCGGTATCCAGGCCGACGCGTCCACCGGCGCTTTCGCTGTCGGCGTGGCTGGCGACCACGCGTACCCAGCCGGCGGTCGCACGGTCATCCTTCGGTGCCTTGGCCTTGTCGCGGTAGGCTTCGGTGTACTGGGGTTCGCCGAGGCGGTCGTGCAGGGTATGCACGAACATGGCGCTGGCGGCAGCGAGGTTCCTAACGTACAGGTAGGGTTCGGGACGCGACGGTTGCTGGCCGATCGTGCGCAGGTACCAGTTGCCGTCATTGGCACTTGCTCCAGTGCCGCCCTTATACAGGTCATACTCGTAGGCACCCGAGACGACGCGGCCGTTGATACGGAAGACGCCGTCGGCGGACCGGGTGTTGTCGAGCACGCGGACGAGTTCGATACCGTTACCCGTAGTCAGTGCCCCCGCTCCCGTCGTATTGAGGGCAATAGTAGTGGCCCCGCCAGAGCCCAGGCTTGTGCCGTCGACAACCAGCATGTCGCTCTGGCTGTTGGTGGCTCCGCCTTCGTTCAACACGGTGTCAAGCTTCAGCGCGCCGCCGTTGGCGACGTAAACGCCGCCGCCCGAGGTGCCCGGAGTGGAACCGCCGCTGATGACCAGCACGTCGCCGACCCTGCCATTGCTTTGCAGGTCGATGACGCCGCTGTTGACGAAGGCCTGCACACCAAGGATCTGGGCTTGCGCTGGGCCGTTCAGGGCCATCGTATTGGCGGCATAGCCGGTGGCGTAGGCGCCTGTCGTGTTGAGCGCGATTGCCGTGCCATCGTCGCCGATCAGCTGGATCGCGCCGGCGTTGACGACGGTATTTTTGCCGCTCGAGCCGAAATTGCTGACCGAGACGCCCAGGGTATCGCGTACGCCGTCGCCGTTGGTGTCGGCAAAGTTGCGCAGATTCCAGATGCCGGCGTTGGTCAGGGTCGTGGCGGCATTGGCCACGTCGATGCTGCCCGTCACAGTGCCTGCGTTAAGCAAGGTCGCCGTGCCGACGGGAGCGCCGTTGTCGTTGCTGCGGATCGCCCGGTCGCTCAGGGCGTCGATGGTGCCGGCGTTGGTGATGCTCTGTGTCGTTCCCGCGGTGGCCACGGCATAGGTAGCGCCGCCGCGCACGGCGGCGCTTTGATCGATGGCGACCGTGGCGCTGTTGTACGCCGAGGCGGAGATGGCTTCGCGTGTCGAGCGTGTGGCGTCGATCATGCTATTGGTGGTTTGTACCAGGGCGTTGGCGGCCGGGCCGCTGCCGTTGCTTTCGGCCAGCAGCCCCACCGACTGGCCGGCGACGCTGACGGCGCCGTTGCCAAAGCCGATGCTGGCCGTCCCGTTGCCTGACGTGGCCTGGATACCGTGGTTGTTGGCGCCTGTCCCATTCGTGGTGATGAGGCCTCCAGCCTCTACGGTGACGTTGTTGGGTGAAACTGCGCGAATGCCGCTAGCGTTTGTCGTGCCGTTCGTGGTGATCTGGCCGCCGTTAACAACTTTCGTGTTGCCCGTACCGCCTGAAACGGCATTGATGCCGTGGCTGGAATCTCCGAAAGTCTCGATTACCCCTGTGTTGGTGGCTTCGACGTCACCACTGCCTGTTGTCGCGTACATCCCTTCTGAACTCGCGCCGTGCGTGGTGATGGTATTTAAATTGAAGACTAAGGATGGGCCTGTTCGACTGGTGGTCGTGTAGATGCCGGGGCTGGAATCCTGCATCGTTTCGATCGTACCCGTGTTGGTTCCAACGGACACACCGGAGTCCGCCGTTACCGACACCCCATAGGAGCCGATGCCATCGGTGTAGACCGACCCTTTTTGGAGGACTCGGGAATCAGAAAACGCGAGCGAAGCGATCCCCCAAGCATTGTTCCCTCGAGTCCGAACCTCGGCGGAGCTCTCTATCAAGCTTTTGGAGTTTCCATTAACACGGACGGCGGAATTTGTATATGTGCCGGAATTGGTATTGTCGAGAACCACTTTGACATCGCTGCCGAGTTCGATCGTTCCCGTTGTCGAGCTTTCGATATAGACGCCGTTGCCGCCATGCGTTTCGATGGTTCCGCTGCCTGTGTGGACGATCCTGCTATCCGTTCCCGCGCCGTGGACATACAGGCCATGAGCCGAATACGAGGAATCTATATTGTTGGTGGCATTGAGTGTTCCAGTAACGTTTATGACGTTTTCCCCCCGGGACAACGTATTGTCTACCCGCACGGCGGCGCTGATGGCGCTAGAACTAATTGGTGTTCCGTCAGAATCTATCGTGATCGTATTTGTGCCTGCGAGATTGACCTTCGTGTCGATTCCGGTTGCTGCGTTGGCGCGGGCCAACACACCGTTGACGGCGGAGCCAGTGGCAGTGGCGCCGATAGTCGTTCCGCTTATGTTGATGGTCGTGCTGCCAATTGTTGCTAGGCCAACAATAGCGTTGGAATTTGTGACGTCGATCGTTGTGCCGTTCTGTACGGTTATCTCGGCATCGCCTGAGGCTGGCGTACACCGGATCGTTGTGCTG
Organism: Propionivibrio sp.; assembly: GCA_031547245.1. GTDB lineage: Bacteria > Pseudomonadota > Gammaproteobacteria > Burkholderiales > Rhodocyclaceae > Propionivibrio. The sequence continues at coordinate 10,597 of JAVBSG010000055.1, read as the reverse complement.
TAACTACCAACCGGTCTGGTACCACAATCGGTCTGCGCCAGTGCCAGATGACTGCTCATGGCATAGATGGCAAAGGCGACGGCGGCATGGACGGGGGTGACTCTGAAAGGGGGGGCTATTTTGGGCGCAGCGGATCGTGTCTTGGTCATGATGGGTTTCTCTTTTGAGAATTAATAAAAAGCAAGCGATTTCTTCTACAACTCCCGGTTTTATTTATAATTTTTTAGAAAAATAGCATGATTGCAGGTGTAAAAGCAGGCACTATTTCGCGTATGGCAGAAAAATCGGATGGCGGAATACCATTTTCGCAACAGCATTCGCCCATCGCCGCAAGATACGCTTACCATCTGCTCTTGCTCAATGCGCTTTGGCGCTTGCGGTAGAATGTTTTCTTTTTATGCGGGATGAACGACGTGGACGGCATTACCATTGCGCTTTCGAAAGGCCGGATTTTTGAGGAGACCTTGCCGTTGCTGGCGGCTGCGGGGATCGTGCCGCAGGAGAATCCGGAAACGTCGCGCAAACTGATCATCCCGACCAATCGCGACGACGTGCGTGTGGTCATCGTGCGGGCGACCGATGCGCCGACCTACGTGCAATACGGCGCGGCTGATATCGGCGTGGCCGGCAAGGACGTGCTGATCGAGAATGGCAGCGAGGGGCTGTACCAGCCGCTCGACCTGAAAATCGCCAAGTGCCGGATGATGGTGGCGATTCCCGCCGGTTTCGACTATGAAAATGCCGTGCGCCAGGGCGCGCGCCTCACGGTGGCAACCAAATACATCAACATCGCCCGCGAGCATTTCGCATCCAAGGGGGTGCATGTCGATCTGATCAAATTGTACGGCTCGATGGAGCTGGCGCCGCTCGCCGGCCTGGCCGACGCGATTGTGGACCTGGTGTCGACGGGCGGAACGCTGAAGGCCAACAACCTGGTGGCCGTGGAGCACATCATCGACATTTCCTCACGCCTCATCGTGAACCAGGCCGCGCTCAAGTTGAAGCGCGAGAAGCTGGCGCCGATCATGGAAGCCATCGCCCGGGCGGTGGAAGCATGATCGCCATCAAGCGCTTTTCAAGTGCCGACGGGGATTTTGCGCAGAAGCTTTCGGCCTTGCTGGCGTTCGAGGGCGCGCAGGATGCGGCTGTCGATCAGGCTGTTGCGGAGATTCTCGCCGAGGTGAAAAACCGGGGCGATCAGGCTGTGATCGAGTACACCAATCGTTTCGACCGCTTATCGGCTAGCTCGATGGCCGAACTTGAACTCTCGGCGCAGGCGATGGCGCAGGCGCTGGCGAGCCTCGGCAGGGACCAGCGGGCGGCGCTCGAGACGGCCGCGCAGCGGATCCGCAGCTACCATCAGCGGCAACTCTTGCAGAGCTGGCACTACGAGGAGACTGAGCCGGAGCTGGCAGGAACCCTGCTCGGGCAAAAAGTGACGCCGCTGGGTCGCGTCGGGCTTTACGTGCCGGGCGGCAAGGCGGCGTATCCTTCGTCGGTGTTGATGAACGCGATACCGGCCAAGGTGGCCGGGGTCGGCGAACTGATCATGGTGGTGCCGACGCCGGGCGGCGAGCGCAATCCTTTGGTCCTCGCGGCGGCGGCGCTGGCCGGGGTGGACCGGGTGTTCTGCGTCGGCGGCGCGCAGGCGGTCGGCGCGTTGGCCTACGGCACGCAAACCGTTCCGCAGGTAGACAAGATCGTAGGGCCGGGCAACGCCTACGTGGCGGCTGCCAAGCGGCGTGTTTTCGGCGTGGTAGGCATCGATATGGTGGCCGGCCCTTCCGAAATTCTCATCGTCTGTGACGGAAAAACGAACCCCGACTGGGTGGCCATGGACCTTTTTTCGCAAGCCGAGCACGATGAGCTGGCGCAGGCCGTTCTGTTGTGTCCGGATGCCGATTTCATTGAACGGGTGGCGCAATCCATCGAGAAATTGCTGCCGGCGATGCCGCGCCGGGAAATCATCCGTAGCGCGCTGGAAAATCGGGGCGCGCTGATCCGGGTGCGCGATCTCGATGAGGCATGCGTCATCGCCAATCGGATTGCCCCGGAACACCTGGAGCTGTCGCTGGCCGACGCCGAGCGTTGGGTCGATAAAATACGCAACGCCGGGGCAATTTTCATCGGCCCTTATACTTCCGAGTCCCTTGGCGATTATTGCGCCGGACCGAACCATGTTCTGCCGACTTCGGGTAGCGCACGTTTCTCTTCGCCCTTGGGAGTTTACGATTTTCAGAAGCGGAGCAGCCTGATTCGCGTTTCACGCGCCGGGGCCAGAACCCTCGGACGGGTAGCCTCTCAACTGGCCGAAGGGGAGGGGCTGCCGGCGCATGCCTGCTCCGCGGATTATCGCTGCGATGGCTAAGGCGCTATCCAGCGCGTTATCGTCTCTTTGATGACGTTCAGGCGTGCGGACAGGGCGCGGGGAGAGGTCAAGTTCAGTTGGTAGGTTGTCGAAAGGGTGTGTTTGTTCGACAGGTAGAAGAAGCCGAGTGATGCAATATTGATGTAAAGCTGTATGGGGTCGATGTTGCTGCGGATGTTGCCTTCCCGTTGGCCGCGCTCGAGCAGTCTGTGCAGAATGTCTACGTGGTTTTTGTTGACGTCCTTGGCGAAAGAAGCGGCTTTCAGGTGCCGCGCCTCCATCTGGTTTTCGCTGATCAGCAGTTGCATGAGTTCCGGGTGCTTCAGGTAATACCCCCAGGTGAACTCAACCAGCGAAATGATGGCTTCGCTGGCGGGCATCTTCTCGAAGCTCAGCGAAGCCTCCTTTTGGCGGAGCGCATGGTAGGAGTCTTCGAGCACCGTAGTGAATAGATCGTCCTTGTTGCCAAAATAGTGATATAGCATCTGCTTGTTGATATCAGCACGCTTGGCGATATCGTCGACCCGTGCTCCATCGAAGCCTTTTTTTGCGAACTCGTAACGCGCGGCCTCCATGATTCTTTTTTTCGTGGCCGTCGCATTACGCGGTTGTGTATTCTTCTTTTCAGTGGGTTTCATAGTTCCTTTTGCGCGGAAGAATGCCTTGCGAGAATCCGACATGCTTCCCGTTCAAATCGGTCGAAACGATATGATAAAGAAGCACAGAATTTTGTTTGAAGGATCCTGATTATTGTGCTTTGCCCGTGCCTTTGATATCTACAATAAGCTTGTCCAGCGATTTTGACTCCGGAACGTGCTTTTTGCCTTCTTCAGCAACGGCCAAGGCCTCTCTGGCTTTGCCGTTCTTCATGAGGAAATGCGCCCACATGAGGTATGCTGGCGCGTGGTCAGGTTTTTCGACTATGGCCTGTTTGAATGCATTTTCCGCTTTCAGATAGTCACGCAGCCCGACATAGGCTTCGCCGATCTTCGTAAACAGTTCGGGACGAATCGGAGAATCGCTGTGTGTGTATCTGAGGGTGTAATCGAAGTTGTCAATGGCTGACGTTAATTCGGATTTTCCACGCTGAGATGTTAGCCCGAATTTGTAGGCTCTCATCATCTGCCCCAATCCCCAGCATAGGTGATGGATGTTGATGTAGTCAGCCCCCAGCGCCTGACGCCATCCCGGTTCGTTGTCCGGCCGGTAATAGGACGGTGCGACAAAACCTTGATTTCTGCAATAAGTAGGAAGCAACTGGTATTCTTCTTTTGTCAGGGGCGGGTGAATGCTTGCTTGAACACAGTTGTTAAGAAAAAATGCGGAAATAAAAACAGCAGCCGTTGAGAAAACCATCCTTTGTGTTTTTTTTGGGCTTCTGGCAGGGGTGCGTGACGGCAAATTTGACATCATTTGAATTCCTTGTCATATCAATGCTGGCGATAGGGTGATCTGTTCGCAGAATAGCGCAGTGCGTATCCGATCCGGCCCGCCCTGCAATTACGGTCGGTTGGACTTCGAGCTTCGTGAATAGTCACCATGGCATAAGTGGATGATTATATTTCATCTCGCCGTGGGGGCAAGCCGGAGATAATGACTGGGTGTGGTTCAAACTGATGTGCCGTAGTATTTGAATTGCTGATTCAAGAAGAGAGGACGGGGAAGATGCCAAGGCGACTGGATGATGAAGAGCTACTGGGGATGCTCTCACTGCCAATCCGGAGATCCGAGAGCGGGTGGAAGGGACACTTCTGGCGGTGGCGGACGAACAAGGCGAGCTTGTGGATGCGGAGGCGGCCGAAATGTGGTTAATCGACGGGATGCGTCCGATGGGGCGAGCTTCTCTGAGCGCGTGAGCGAAACCCAAAGCGGTGCGGGAGAGGCAAAATTGGCAAGCCTGCCCTGGTGTGTGTCGGGAAGGTAAAAAAACTCTTCTGGCACACCACCTTCGGTGGCATAAGCGTCGAAGACGTCCAGTTGCGCCTGGGCACACTACGGCTTTGCCCTTCGTTGCAGCGGCGAAGATCCATCATCGTGGTGTCTCACGCCCCTGTAACGGGCGGCGCGTTGCTGCCGATCTTTCCTTTGTGCGAGCCATGTGTCGGGCGCATGGTGGCGCATCCACAACGCCGAGCACCTGTTGGCCTTGCGCTTGAATCGAGCTAATCACCGCTGGCACGACTACTGGAAAAATCCTCTCCCAATGCAAACTTGAAAACATCAGGTTGAATCGTACCCATAATGACTATCGGCGAGACGGCAATCGTAACCGTGCGATCAACCCGCCTCCTTCTCGGTTGAGAAGCTCGAACTCTCCCCCGTGCAAGCGCGCAATTCTCTCGACGATGGCCAGCCCGAGTCCGGTTCCGCCGGCGTCGGAACGAGCCTGCTCCAGGCGGGTAAACGGGCGTTTCAGCCGTTCGAGTTCATTGGGCGGCAGGCCGTTGCCATGGTCAACGACTTCGATGACAAAATCGTTGTTCTCACGCCGAGTCTGTACGGTGATGGGCGCTTTTCCGTATTTGTAAGCGTTGTCCACCAGGTTGGCCACGGCACGGGCCAGAGCTTTGGGGCGCACCTTGATGGCATCGGGAATGTCGCCGAGGAGGACTTGCAGGGGGGAAGATGCCCGTTCCTGACGGCTGGCGATTTGTGCGACCAGCGCATTGACGTCACTGGTTTCAAGGGGCTCGTCGCCGTCGCCCCGAGCGTAGTCGAGAAATTGCGTGATCATGGCGTCCATCTGATCGATGTCGGCAGCGATGGCGTGGCGGGCCCCATCGTCGGCAACCGACATCTCGCATTCCAGGCGCAGTCGTGTCAAGGGGGTGCGCAAGTCATGAGAGATTCCGGCCAATACTTCGGTGCGTTCGGCGGCAATCTGCTGCAGATCCCGCGACATGCGGTTGAAGGTTCCGGCAAGCTGTCTCAACTCGCTGGTTCCGGCTCCGGTTATCGGATCCGGATACCGTCCTTGTCCCAGTTCCCGGGCAGCGTCGGCCAACGCGCGTAATGGGCGGGTGACGTGCGAGGCGATCAGCCAGGCGGCAAACAGTGCAAGCGCGAGCGAGGCTCCTCCCCAGCCGAACCAGTACCACGGGATGAGCTCTTCGGCATGTTCGCCGGGCAGCATCAGCCAGTAATCGTCTTCGATGCTGTCGTTTGCGCCTGCGTCGATCGAGAAACTGATCCAAAGCCCAGGTTGTCCGTTGACTTTACTGGCAAAACGGGTGTCCGCGCCGAGCTGGGCGAGGCTTGCGTCCTTCATCATGTTGAAGAAATAGGTATCCGGCAATGGTGTGACGACGTCGGATTCTTCCGCCGGATAGAGATGGACGCCCTCGCTTTCAGCCAGTTCCCTGAGCAGCGCCATGCGCTTCCCGGGATCGGCAGCGACGATGGCGGCATTGGTCAGATTGACTGCGCTGACGGCCAGTTGAGCCAGTTGCAGTGCCCGCGGCTCACGCTCGGCCAGTCCGAAAAGGGTGAACCAGGCAGATCCCGAGGCAAAGATCAACAGACTGATGAGCAGAAAAATCCGCCCAAGCAACGTTCGCGGTACGGAAACGAGGCGCCGCAAGCTTGTCACCGGGCCTCGCCGTCGGGGATGAACACATAGCCGAATCCCCACACGGTCTGCAGGTAACGGGGCGTGGCCGGTTCAGGCTCGACCAGTTTGCGCAGTCGGGAAATCTGCACGTCGATGGCGCGGTCGAAGGGGCCTTGTTCGCGGCCGCGCGCCAACGTCATCAGGCGGTCACGCGACAGCGGCTGGCGCGGATGTTCGAGCAGGGCTTTGAGAACGGCGAATTCTCCCGTGGTCAGCGATTGGGGCTCGCCGTCGCGCTTCAGCGTCCGTGTGGCGAGATCGACCTCCACGTTGCCGAAGAAGATGTTCTTGCTTTCCGCGGCGGGCGCGCCGGGAACGGCGCTGACGCGCCGGCGCAGCACGGCCTGGATGCGGGCGACCAGTTCGCGGGGATTGAACGGCTTGGGCAGATAGTCGTCTGCGCCCATCTCGAGTCCGATGATGCGGTCGATTTCGTCGCCCTTGGCCGTCAACATGATGATCGCCTGTTGCGGTTCGCTAGCCCGAAGGCGGCGGCAGATGGACAGGCCGTCTTCGCCGGGCAGCATGAGGTCGAGAACGATCAGGTCGAAACTCTCGCGCGCCAGCACCCTGTCCATTGCCTCGGAATTTTCCACCGCCTTCGTGGTAAAGCCTTGCTCACCCAGATACCTCTGAAGCAGATCGCGCAACCTTTTGTCATCATCGACGATAAGGATTTTTCGGTTGTCCATGAAATTCCTCGCTCAGATCGTGGGATGCCGCCGTTCAATTGGGCTGCTTCTGCCCGCGAATTCGGCAGGTTCCGGAAACGCACATGCGATATTTCGGCCGATTGCGACGCTGCCTTGGCCGTCACAATCTCAGGAAGTCCTGCGAAAAATCATATCCGCCAATATAGCGTGTACCGTATCGTCGGCGGGCAAATCACGATGAAATTCCGATACATGCCTTTGCGGAATGCTCCAGGAGCATTTTTGGCGTTTTTTACGATTTGTCGGACCGCCTTCTGGCGTAGCGCAGCCGTTCCACGTTCGGCACCGGGAGGGTGCGCCGCAGGACCGTTTCTCCCAGCCACACGGCCGACCGCTGGGCGCGATCGGCGATGGTTTCGGCAGGCATCTGCAGGTAGTCGGTGTTGTAGACGTCGAAGCTGAAGTCGCCGAAATAGCCTATGGATTCGAGCTTGACCATGAACCTGGCGAGTTCCTCGCTGTGGGCGCCTTCGCCTGGGAAAACGCGGAAATGGGCGGCTGTGGACGCCTGCTCTTCGGCCGAGCGGATTTCCTGATGCATGAAATCCGAGAGCTGCACCAGGAATATCTGGTCGGGGAAAACGAGGTCGAGATCGTCGAGCGGTACCCCGGCAGCAATGACGTCAAAAGCGTCGATGGCCAACCCGAGGTTCGGGCAGTCGGCCTGCGCGATGATTTCGGCAGCCGTCGAAAAATCCTGCACCGTCCGGCTCCACGATAGCCCCTTGAAGGCAATGCGGATTCCCATGGGCAGCGCCAGGAATGCCAGTTTGCGCAGATCGCGCGCGATTTTCTCCTGGTCGGTGTCGGCGTGGATCGAGGATGACGCTTCGGTCAGCAGCAACCGGCTGTCGATCCGGTCGCACAGGGCGAGCATCGACTTGGCGACGTCGATCTTGTAATCGTGCATCTTGCCGGAAAGCCCTTCGTAATCGCGCAGGGCTTCGAGTCCGGTGATGCGCAGGCCGCTGTCGCGGATGGCCTGCGCGGCAGCGTCTATGCCGGCAGGGTGTCCGACGACGTCGGGAGCGGAGAGCATGACATGCGTGAAACCGGCCCGGCTGGCAGCAGAAAGCCGCGCTTCCAGCGAACCGGCCAGGGATGCGCTGTCGATGCCAAAGTCGTTGAAAATCATCGGCACGGCGATTTCCCGTCTTCAGTGTGAACAAGTTCGAACATCACGCCGCCGAGCATGGCGCTGGTCAGGGCGCCGCGGTCAGTGGTATGGACTTTTTCGGTCGCCAGGAACTCGATGCCGCGCTGCTCCATCTCCCGCGCCGTTCCGATCACGTCCGGCGTGCCCAGGCCGATGCGTTGCAGATGCTCGTCCATGGGCGAGTACTGAGCCGAGCCTTCCGGCTCGATGAGTTGCAGGTAGAACTTGTTGCACGGACTCTGCAGCAGCAACCCTTTGGGCATGATCCCGAAACGCAGGGCGTCGGGCAGCTGCCGAAAACCGAAGACCTGGGCGTAGAACTCGGCCCAGTCCAGCGTCCGGTCGACGCCGATGTACTGGACCAGTCCGAAGAAATGCAGGTTGTTGATGGCCGGAGGGTTCGGATCGGCGCCAGGAATCAGGCGAAAATCGATGTCGAAGATCGAAAACTCGTCGTAGCGGTCGATGAAATAGATCTGGCTTTCGCCGACTCCGTGGATGGCCGGGATATTGAGTTCCACGGCCCGCGCATGGAACGGGATCTCCCAGGCGCCCAGATCCAGGGCGCGGCGGTAGGCGGCGTCAGCATCGCGCACGCGCACGGCGAAGGCGCTGAGCGTCGGCTGGTCGGAAGGCTCCACAGTGCGCGGGATGTCGGCCGGGTGCGAGTTGATGACGAGATTCATCGCTCCCTGGCGATACAGCTGGACTTCCCTGGAACGGTGCCTGGCAACCAGGCGGAAACCCATCCGCTCCAGGACGCCTCCCAGCGCCTGGGGTTTGGAAGTCGTGAATTCAATGTATTCGATCCCATTCATTCCGATCGGGTTTTGCGGTTCTGGAACCGACTCTCGATCTGCTGCGTGGCTCATCTTGACTCCTGGTTCGTGCATCGGCAACTGTATAGCGGCACGGAAGGCTGGGCGGCCGCAGGGGATGGGAATCCTGAAAGCAGGTTTCGACAATCTCTGCCTGGGGATCCTTAGGATACTGGCGGAATTCTAAAGGCTGGCAAGACATCTAGGCAATCCCTGCAGCCTCTCTTCTTTGTTGCCAATGAAATAAATGGTTTTTTCTTTTGTTTTTGCATGGAAAACCTGCGTAAAATTCACGGTTTTCTATCGTCGCAAGCAGGGAGGCTTCATGCTGGAGCGTTATTTTCAGCTTTCCGCACATGGAACGAATGTGCGCACCGAAATCATGGCCGGAGTAACGACATTCCTGACCATGGCCTACATCATTTTCGTCAATCCGGACATCCTTTCGGCGGCGGGAATGCCGAAGGATTCGGTGTTCGTGGCCACCTGCCTGGCCGCCGCCCTCGGGTCGACGATCATGGGAATGTACGCCAATTATCCGATCGCGCTGGCGCCCGGCATGGGTCTCAACGCCTACTTTGCCTTTGCCGTCGTCAAGGGCATGGGCTTTACCTGGCAGGCGGCGCTCGGCGCCGTGCTGATTTCCGGCATTCTGTTCATCATCGTCAGCCTCTTCCGGGTGCGGGAAGCTATCGTCAACTCGATTCCGCGCTCGCTCAAATTCGCCATCTCGGCAGGTATTGGCCTGTTTCTGGCGATTATCGGCCTGAAAAACGCCGGAATCATCACCGCGCATCCGGCAACGCTGTTGACCCTCGGCGATTTGCATAGCCCCAGCACCCTGCTGGCGGTAGTGGGGTTCGTCCTGATCGTGGCGCTGGAGCAGCGCAAGGTACCCGGCGCCATCATCATCGGCATCCTGTCCATCACCGTGATTTCCATGTTGCTGGGCCTGACTCCGTTTGCGGGCATCATTGCGCCACCACCCTCGATTGCGCCGACCTTCATGCAGCTGGATATCTCCGGCGCGCTGAATGCCGGTCTGGTGACCGTCGTCATGACCTTTTTCATGGTCGAGCTGTTCGATGCTTCGGGAACGCTGATCGGGGTCTGCCATCGCGCCGGGCTGCTGGACGCCGAAGGAAAGTTGCCGCGGCTGAAAAAAGCGCTGCTGGCGGACTCGACCGCCATTGCCGCGGGCGCGTTTCTGGGAACCTCCTCGACGACCGCTTACATCGAATCGGCAGCAGGAACCTCGGTAGGCGGGCGTACCGGGTTGACGGCAGTTGTGGTGGCCTTGCTTTTCATCGCCGCGATCGTCTTTGCGCCGCTGGCCGGCGCTGTGCCGCCGTTTGCCACGGCACCGGCGCTGTGCTACGTAGCCGTGCTGATGGTTCGCGGTTTGGCCGAGATCGAATGGGATGATCTGACGGAGGCCGCGCCGGCAGTCGTTACCGCGATCAGCATGCCGTTTACCTACTCGATCGCACACGGCATAGCCTTTGGCTTCATCACTTATGCGGCAACGAAGATCCTGGCCGGCCGCACGCGGGAATTGCATCCCATGGTGGCGGTGATTGCGCTGATCTTCATTCTCAAGTTCGCTTTCCTATAAACCAAGCGCCGTGTCGCGCATGCAGTTTCGCGGCACGGCGCCGGGCAAGTCAGAAGATCAGCCTGTTGCCGGAGAGGCTGCCTTCCTCACGCAGGCGATGTACCGTCGGCGCGAGATTCAGACCGGTTTTCTGCCGGATGCTCTCGGCGCGCTCCAGCAACTCTACGAAAGACACATCCACCGGCTCGCCGTCACGCGCGAAAGCGATGGCGTTGCCGCTGTTGCAGGAAGGAAATACGAGCGCCTGTTTATCGAAAGCTTTTGCGATGCGCTCCTTGCTGGCGGCAAAGCCACGGCTCCGCCCGAGCAGGTTGACG
>JAVBSG010000047.1:0-12659 GCA_031547245.1 Propionivibrio sp. | reverse complement strand
TTTGCTGCCGCCCAAGGGGAAAGTGCCGGCCTGTTTCAACTGCCGGTCGTCGAGCGCCACCCGGGCAAAGGCTTCGGTCAGCTTGGCCAGCGTTCCCCGCTCGATGCGAGCGACGAAGCGTTCCGGCCGCCCCTTGCCGGTTCGCCACATGGCGATCTCGGCCGGCGCGGCGAGCAGGGCAGCCAGAAAATGGTCCTGCAACTCAAGATTGTGTTCGTAGGCCAGGCGGCGCAGGCTGCCTTCGAGCGACAGGCGCGCTTCGTCCTCCTCGTAATGGAACACCAGTTGTTCGTCGACCAAGCCGGCGAGCAGGCTGGCGCCGGCGACATCCTTGGGAAGCTCGGCCAGGTTGCGCGTGGCCAGCATCATGTCCGGCACGCGCAAGTCGATACCCTGGACGGGCAGTCCCGGCTGGAATGTCGGCCGGTTCCAGTAGCGGTAAAGACCGAAAAGAATGCCGGCGATCAGCACGCCAAGGACGACAAAAAGCACGGGGCGGCGCTTTTTCGGAGTGGCCGGGACGGGTGAATTCATTGAGTGGTCGGATGGTGTAGGTGGGGTTCGTATACTAATTGAATTTCTCTTTCAAAACAGCCTTGCAGCCAGCTTGGGTATTCCAAAGCAAATCAGCGCAATGCCAGGTGGGTGCCAGGAAGAACGGAAGTTTTCGGTAAGCGATAATTATTTTTTTGGGGCTGGTCTTGACAGAAATGCAATGTTATATCATTTTATTTTTTAGCTTGCCTGTCTGCTTGGTAAAAACTGGAGAAAACTGCCATGAAAATAAGCCTGGAATTTCTTGTCGTTGCCGGATGCCTTTTGGCTTTTGGAAGTACGGGGGCCGCACATGAGGCCCATGAGCATGGCGCCGCCCATATGAATCTGGTCGTGGAAGGCCAAAAGGTGGAAATCGAGCTGGAAACGCCGCTTGCCAACGTCCTGTCGTTCGAGCATGAACCGGAGACCGAAGCGCAGAAAGAGGAGGTCCGCGACATGGCAACGGCCATGCGCAAGGCCGATGCCTTGTTCGTTTTGCCGGCAGAAGCCCAGTGCCAGTTGAAGGAGGTTTCCGTGGAGTCCGACGAAATAGGCCACACGCTGCTTTCCCCGAAAACGTCCGGCAACGCCGGAAAAACTCCGGAGGGCGGAGCGCACACCAAGGATTCGCACGGCGATCTCGATGTCGAAGTTTCTTTTGTTTGCAGTAACCCTGCGAAGCTGAACAACATCGATGTGCGTTTGTTCGGCGCTTTTCCCAATCTCCGTAAAGTGGAAGTACAGATGGTGACTCCCAGCGGGCAGCGTGCAGCGGAACTCAGCCCCAAAGCCGCCGTGATTCGGTGGTAAGCATGGCGCAGCCTGTTTCCGCCGTGAATGCCAATGGAACCGCAGACAAAAAACTTGCAGCTCCCGCCGTTTCCCTGGAGGGCGTGGTGTTCCACTGGCCCGGGCAGTGGCAGGCGACGCTGGACATTCCCCGTTTTTCGGTGCTCCCAGGGGAGCAGGTCTTTATCGCCGGGCCGAGCGGCAGTGGAAAAAGCACGCTGTTGGGCCTTGTCGCCGGAATTCTTTCGCCGGCTTCCGGGTCGGTGTCCGTCAACGGCGTTTGCCTGAGCGAACTTGGCGGTGCGCAGCGGGACGTGTTCCGGGGTGACTGCATCGGTTACATTTTCCAGCAATTCAATCTGATTCCCTATCTTTCCATCCTGGAAAACGTCCTGATTCCATGCCGTTTTTCTTCCCCGCGGCGGGAACGGGCGTGTGCTCTGGCCGGAAACCCGGAGTCGGAGGCTCGGGCGTTGCTGGAGCGCCTGGACTTGCCTTCGTCCCTCTGGAACAGGCCGGCCAATAAACTGTCGGTGGGGCAGCAGCAGCGGGTGGCTGCGGCGCGCGCACTGATCGGAAGACCGTCGCTGCTCATCGCCGACGAGCCGACCTCCTCGCTCGATGCGGACAGGCGCAAAACCTTTCTGCGGCTTTTGCTCGACGCATGCCATTCCGCAGGGGCCGCTTTACTCTTCGTCAGCCACGATCAGGGGCTGGCGCGGGATTTTTCGACCGTCATCCATTTGCCCGCCTTGAACCGGGCGGCCGGGGAGGCAGCGCAGTGAGCCGCTTCCGCTATTTGCTGAGCCTTGCCGGAAAAAGCGCCTGGAACCGGCGAGGCACGCTGATGCTGGTGGTGTTTTCCATCGCGCTTTCAGCGACCCTGCTGCTCGGCATCGAAAAGTTGCGGATGCAGATCCGGGAAAGCTTCGTACAGGCCGTTTCCGGCACGGATCTGGTCATTGGCGCACGCGGGGGCGACATTCAGTTGATGCTCTACGCCATTTTCCATCTTGGCGGGGCGACGAACAACATGGGCTGGGACAGCGCCAGGGAGATCGCCAAAAGGGACGACGTCGCCTGGACCATTCCGATCTCTCTCGGCGATTCCCACAGGGGCTACCCGGTAGTGGCAACGACCGGCGATTTTTTCGAACACTACCGCTTCAGGGGAGGCGAGCAACTCAGGCTGGCGGAAGGGAAAAGGCCCGAGTCGCTCTTCGACGTGGCCGTCGGGGCCGAAACCGCAAAAAAACTCGGCTATGTCCTGGGGCAGAAAATCGTATTGAGCCACGGAAATAGCGGCACTTATCTGACGGAACATGGCGACAAGCCCTTCACCATTGCCGGCATTCTCGCGCCGACCGGCACGCCCGTCGACCGCTCCCTTTATATCGGGCTCCCGGCCATGGAAGCCATCCACGTCAATTGGCAAGGCGGCGCGCCGGTGCCGGGCCTGCACATTACGCCGGAGCAGGTAGCGCGTTTCGACCTGGAACCCAAGAGCATCACGGCCCTGCTGGTCGGCCTGAAAAAGCGCAGCCGGGTCTTCGCCCTGCAGCGCGATATCAACGAATGGAAAAACGAACCCCTCACGGGGGTCATGCCCGGCGTCGCCATGGATCGGATCTGGGGAATGGTCAACGCCGGGGAGCAGGCGTTGCTGCTCGTTTCCGCTCTGGTGACCGTGACAGGGTTGGCCGGACTCGCCGCCGCGATACTCGCGGGCCTCGGGGAAAGGCGGCGGGAACTGGCGATTCTGCGCTCCGCTGGCGCAAGGCCGCTGGATGTCCTGATGCTGATGGCCTGCGAAGGCGTCCTGCTCGTTTTCACCGGTGTCGTTTGCGGAATTCTCATGCTGTATCTGCTGACGGCGGCGTTTGGGCCGGTACTGGCCGACAACTACGGGATATTCATCCGCCTGTCCGTGCCGGCGGCAGGGGAATGGAAGCTCCTGGGCTATATCTGCCTGGCCGGGCTGCTCACCAGCCTGATTCCGGCTTTCCGCGCCTACCGCCTGAGCTTGTCGGACGGACTGGCCGTGACCACATGAAGAAAGCGGCAGTATCGCTCGCAGCCATCCTCGTTCTGCTTTACGGGTCGCTTCCGGCTGCTGGGCAGACCGAAGCCGTCTATCGGGAAACGAGCTGGGAACAACTGCTGCCGGATACCGTGCGCGGCGAAGAGGTTTTCTCCGGACGTTTCCCTGCCAACGGCGGGGAAGTGGCGGCTTATATCGAAAGGCGGATAAACGCCCCGGTCAATCCCGATCTGCACGATAGGAACATCAAAATTCAGGGTTTCGTCGTTCCCCTGGAGCGGAACGAGGATTCTTCCCTCACGGCCTTTTTGCTGGCGCCGTATTTCGGCGCGTGCATTCATGTTCCGCCGCCGCCGCAAAACCAGATCATCCATGTTGTTCTGGACCAGCCGGCGAAGGGCATCCAGAGTATGGACAGGGTGGTGGCCTATGGCAGGATCGGACTGGAAAGCACATCTTCCGAACTTGGGGACGCCGCCTACAAGATGAGCGCCGTAAAAATCGAGCGGGAAGCGCCCCTGTCTGCTCCCCATTCGGCATTGGCCCTGGGCCTGACTCTTCTTTGCGGCATGTCGGTATGCCTGGGATGGGTCGGCCCTTTTTCGGCGGTCAGGCCGGGGAAGCATATGCTGAGCCTCGGCACCGCCTTTGCCGCGGGAGTCATGGTTTGCCTTGGTTTTTCCACCGTGGCCGCAAACATTGCCGTTGAAACGGTGGGCCTGTTTTTCCTTGGGGCGGTTTTTATGGCGCTTGTCGAGTTCCTGTTGCACGCCAGAGGACAACCGGGTGTAGTGGGGCATGGCAAAAGGTGCGCGGCGAACGGTTCAGCGCTGGCCATCGCCGTTCATAACCTGCCCGAATGCTTCATCGTACTCAGCGGCACCATGACGGACGTGAGGCTCGGCTTCGCCTTGGGCGGCGCCATGATCGCGCACAATGTTCCATTGGGGATTTCCGTTGCGTTGTCGTCGCCGACCGGCGGCGAGCATCCGTACCGGGCGTGGGGGCGTGCCGTTCTGGCCGGCGGGGTTCCGCCTCTTGCCGCGATACTGGCTTATTTTTCCCTGCGGCCGTTGTTTTCTCCGGATACGGTGCAGATGCTGTTCTCGGGCGCCGGCGGCGCATTGGTATACGTCGCCCTGGCGAAACTTGTTCCGTTAGCCAGGCAACACGGAACGCGTTCGACGGTACTCGCCGGTTTTGGCGCAGGCGTTCTATTCCTGCTTCTGACATTGATGTTTTCCTATCGGAGTTGAGCATGATGGCATTCAGTTTCAGATTGGCGATGTTCCTTGCCGCCTGCTGCATTTCCGGGTACGGCATGTTCGGTGCCGGAGCGGCTGTCTCGGCTCCCGACTATCGGGAAATTCGATGGGAGGAACTGATTCCGAAATCCTGGCACCCGGAAAAAGCGCTCGAGGGGCTCGATCTGACCGAGCTTTCCGACTCCGACCCGCGCGCCGAGAAAGCCTATAAAGAGTTCATGGCGGAATGGGTCAGGGCGCCTGCCAACGAAAAACTGCAAGGGCAGCGCGTAAAGATTCCAGGTTACATCGCGCCGCTGGATTGGGAAGACAGCACGCAGCTCAAGGAATTTCTGCTTGTCCCTTACTTCGGGGCCTGCATCCACTTGCCGCCGCCGCCTGCGAACCAGATCATCTATGTCAAGATGGGAAAACCCCTTAAGGGAATACGGTCAATGGATGCGGTCTGGGTTTACGGAACCCTTTCCCTCGAAAAAAACGATTCCGGAAGCATGGGAACTTCCGGGTATAGTATGCAGGTTGATAAAGTCGAGCGATATTCCCAATGATGCTGCAAGAATGCTCCGAGATCGTTGCTCACGGTATGCGTGAGGCGGAAGATATATGCGTCCAAAACGGCATGCGGCTGACAAGGCTGCGCCGCGAGATTCTGGAGCTTCTTCTGGCGGCAGAAGGGCCGGTCAAGGCCTACGACCTGATCGAGCGGATGCGCGACAAGGGCGAGCGGCTGACCCCGGCAACGATTTACCGGACGCTGGATTTTTTGATGCGCTACGGGCTGGCGCATCGCATCAATTCCTTGAATGCCTATATTCCGTGCACCGGCAGCCACGACGAACATGCGCTGCTCATGTTCGTCTGTTCGGAATGCCAACAGGCGGAAGAGCTGGAGGATCCCGTCCTGTATTCCTCCCTGCGGGCCAGGTTCGACGAGTTGGGCATGTCCTTGCGCGACAACTGCATCGAAGTGCAGGGAACCTGCCGGAAATGCAGAAAATAGGCGGTACTTCACTATTTCCGCCAGGCATTGCTAATTTGTTCCTGTAGAGAATAACCATGTCGTAGACAGCGTTTTATGCGTCTGCTATGCTGATATCGTCATTGGGGAGTAGCTGACCTTTCTTCTGGGAAAGGGGCTCATGTCAACATTCTTGGAACGGCAAGTTCCATGGCATGAGTAGCAACGAGAGCCGCAAAGGCTGCCGAAGTGGCGAGCGAGACCTTTGGCCATGATGCGGGCGATCTGCCGGATGAGCCGTGTTGTGTGCCAAAAGGTGCGTTTGCTCGTCCGGCTCAGGATCAGTGTCCAATGCTAACCACAATCGTATTGTTCATCCTTTCGGCGGGCGCCATCTACTTCGCGTGCGAGTTTTTCGTCAACGGCGTCGAATGGCTCGGCCATCGCCTGAACCTGAGCGCGACGGCCACCGGCACCGTGCTGGCCGCCTTCGGCACGGCTTTGCCGGAAAGCGCCGTGACGTTTACCGCCGTCGTATTCGGTACGACGCCGGAGCAGAAGGATATCGGCATCGGCGCGGCTTTGGGCGGGCCGCTGGTGCTGGCGACCATCGCCTACGCCGTGGTCGGTTTCGCCCTGATCCGCAACCAGCGCAACCGCGCGAGTGGCGGTTACAAGATTGCCGTCGATCAAAAGCGCCTGAGTCGGGACCAGGCCTGGTTCATGTGGATTTTCCTGGTCAAGGTGGGGCTCGGCCTTGTCGTCTTTGCGATCAAGCCTTGGCTCGGCGTGCTGTTCATCGCCGCCTATGCCGTCTACGTCTGGCGAGAGGTGAGAGACGAGAGCGGCGGCCACGAAGACCTGGAACCGCTCAAGATCCGTCCCAGCGTGCCAGAACCTTCCCTGGCCTGGGCCACCGCGCAGACAACAGGTGCGTTGGCCGTGGTTGCCGCCGCTTCGCATGTCTTCGTGCTGCAACTCGAAGCCATCAGCGTCGCCTTGGGCATGAGTTCCCATATGGCGGCGCTACTGTTGAGCCCAGTAGCCACGGAACTGCCGGAAACGATGAATGCGCTCATCTGGGTGCGGCAGGGCAAGGAACGGCTGGCGCTGGCCAATATTTCCGGAGCGATGATGATCCAGGCCACGATTCCAAGCGCTTTGGGCTTGTTTTTCACTCCGTGGCTCTTTGACGGTCCGCTGATGATTGCAGCAGTGATAACCTTTGTCGCCGTTTTCTTCCTCTGGTCGATATTCCGGCGCGGCGTCATGGACAATCGCCTGCTGGTATCCACTGGGGCGCTCTACGGCGTTTTTACCGGATATGTCATTTGGCATTTCAGCTAAGGCTTGGCGGCAAGTCCCGAAAGGGGAAACCCCGATGCCGTGCGGCAATTTGCCCATTTGGCATTTCCACGCTGTTTTTTAATATGAATGGGTAAAAAAACAGGGTGTAAACTTAAAGAGATTTGATAATAGTTATTGATATGTATTTGATTTAATGTAGTTTTATTGTCCTACAGAGAACAGGTAGCCAGGGGATTCCCCAGAAATCCGGAGGGTTATTCCATTTTTTCACAGTTTGATGCCGTCTCGTCAGGAGTGCGGGATGTATAATTCGCGCCGTTCCCTAACTATTGAAAAAGAGAGATGCTTTCACGATTCATGCCCCGTGAAGGGAAGTTTTTCGATCTGTTCAATGCACACGCAGAACAGGTTGTCTTGGGCAGCAAGGCTCTGGTGGCCCTGCTTGCGGCTTTCAACAATTCCGATGAAGAAGCAGCAAAACAAACTGATTTGATCGACGTGGCCGAAAAGTCGGCCGATAACGTCACGCATGAAACGATGCGGCAGTTGCATACCTCGTTCATTACGCCGCTTGACCGTGAAGATATCCACCAACTGATTACCAATCTCGACGATATCCTCGACCTTATCCAGGATGCTTCGCAGACAATCATTCTGTACAACATCCGGCACATTACGCCGGAAGCGATCAAGCTCAGCGAAATCGTTCTACAGTGTGCCGAACGGGTTCGTTCCGCCGTGGCCTTGCTGCCGTCGATGGATAACGGGCCGCAAATCCTTAAAATATGCCAGGAAATTGACGAATTCGAATCGGAAGCCGACCGCGAGATGCGTGCGGCCATGTCTCTCCTTTTCCGTGAAGAGCCCGATGTCCGCGAATTGATCAAATTCAAAGCTATCTACGAATTGCTTGAAATGGTGACTGACCGCTGCGAGGACGTGGCGAATATCATCGAAGGCATTGTTCTAGAAAACTCCTGACGGGTACCGGCCATGGATACGGTAACCATCAGCACGAGTGTCGTCGTGGTGCTTGTCATCATGGCGCTGGCGTTCGATTTCATGAACGGCTTCCACGATGCCGCCAACGCCATTGCGACGATTGTCTCGACGCGCGTCCTGCGGCCGCAGACAGCGGTATTGATCGCAGCTTTCTTCAATTTTGTCGCCATTTTCGTGTTTCATCTGAAGGTGGCGACGACCATCGGCAAAGGGACCATCGAACCGTCGATCATTGACCATTACGTCATTTTCGGCGCTCTGGTCGGCGCCATCGTCTGGAACATCATTACCTGGTATTACGGGATTCCTTCTTCGTCATCGCATGCGTTGATCGGCGGCTTGATCGGCGCGGCGATGGTCAAGGCGGGTCCATCCTCGCTCATCGCCTCGGGCCTGATCAAGACGATTCTGTTCATTTTCGTGTCTCCGCTGCTGGGAATGCTGCTCGGCTCCTTGATGATGCTTCTGGTGTCGTGGCTGGGAAGGAATGTGGCGCAGAGAACGATGGACAAGCTGTTCCGGCGCCTGCAATTGATATCCGCCTCGCTTTACAGCCTGGGGCATGGCGGCAATGATGCACAGAAAACGATGGGCATTATCTGGATGCTGCTGCTGGCGGCAGGTATTTCCAAGCCGACGGATGCTATGCCGCCGATGTGGGTCATCATCTCGTGCTACATGGCTATCGGGCTGGGAACGATGTTCGGCGGTTGGCGGATCGTCAAAACCATGGGCCAGAAAATCACCAAACTGAAACCGGTGGGCGGGTTTTGCGCTGAGAGTGGCGGTTCGATGACGCTTTTTCTGGCTACCGCACTGGGTATCCCCGTGTCGACAACACACACCATCACCGGCGCCATCGTTGGTGTCGGATCGACGCGCCGCATGTCGGCTGTCCGCTGGGGCGTGGCCGGCAGCATCGTTTGGGCCTGGGTTCTGACAATTCCCTGCAGTGCCCTGATTGCAGCATTGTTCTGGTACGTCGGTCGGCTCTTCCTCTAGCTTCCGGCTGAAGAGGATGAAGCCGATCCTGAATGGTAAGCGTCGATAAAACGCTTACCATTTTTTGTTTATGGTTCGCTTAAAACTGAACTGTTCAGGCCGGAATATCCGGCGTCAGTATCTTTTCGAGTTGGTACATTTTGTCTTTCAGCGACAGCTTGCGCTTTTTCAGCCTTTGGATCAGCAGTTGGTCCTGATCGGGCAGTGGCGTGCTTGAAAGATGTTCGACAATCAAGTTGAGGTCGCGGTGTTCCACCCGGAGTTCATTCAAGGTGGCGCGGGCATTGGCTATTTCCTGTTCGGTCAGCATCGCTCAGTATCCAGTTAAGGGAAAATCGGCTCGCTCCATAAGGTCTGCAATCCTCATGATGTAGCTCTCCCCAGGATTTTCAGACCATGTTGCGCTGCCAAGCCTTTCCGGCGAATCTCCTGCATGGAAGCCTCTTGGCAAACGCGATGGATCGGAAGCTATAGTAGGCGCTCTGTCTGGAAAAAACAACGCTGGTGTGACGAGCGTTCCTGTGCTAGTAACGTAGGGTTGGCCTGCCTGCGCGGCAATTTTTTCAATCGGTTCAACGACGTTGCGCGTCGATCCGGTATCCGGGCGATTTCTCTCAAACCGGTGCGGCGAAGGTGGCAAAAAGTAGTACAGAATGGTAGTTTGCGGGAAACAGGATCGTTACCGGAAACATATCGGCCGTGCTGGCATGTTTCCGGGGATGGATATCGCTTTTTCTTCGGATTTTTCCAGCGTATGAACAAAGCTTTTACCCGCGAGACGGATGAAGATGACGACGAAGGGCTCGACCCGTCGCCAGCGTTGCCTCAGGGAACACGTAACTACATTACGCCCGGGGGGTACATGCGCATCAGGAACGAACTCGACCATCTGTTGCGCACCGAACGGCCGCAGGTCGTCGAGGTGGTGCACTGGGCGGCGTCGAACGGCGATCGCTCGGAAAACGGCGACTACCTTTACGGTAAGCGGCGTTTGCGCGAGATAGACCGGCGTATCCGCTTTTTGACGAAGCGCCTGGATATTGCCGAAGTGGTCGATCCCGCGGCGAGGCAGGAAAATTGCGAACAGATATTTTTCGGCGCGACAATCGTGTTGAGCGATGAAGAGGGTGAGGAGCAGACCTACCAGATTGTCGGCATCGACGAGACCGATTTCGCGCGCGGCCGCATCAGCTGGATTTCTCCCCTGGCGCGCGCATTGCTCCGCGCCCGCGAGGGGGATCAGGTGCGATTTCAGAGTCCTGCCGGCTGGCGCGAAGTGGAGATCGTCAGCGTGCAGTATGTGGCTATCGACCCCTGAACCAGCCTTGTTGTGAAAGGGGCGGCTGGTGCCGTAGCGTTGCTTCCCCTTGCTTATACCACCATCGGCGTCAAGGCGCCGTCCATCGACAGGATAGCGCCTGAGATGTAACTCGCCTTCGGCGAGCACAGGAAAACAACGGCGTTGGCGATTTCCTCCGGCGTGGCGATGCGCCCGAGGGGCAGGGCGGCGCTGACGTTCTTGTGAGCGTCTTCCAGCGAGATGCGGCGCAGCTTTGCTTCGGCCTGCAGGCCCTCCTGCATGCGGTCGGTCAACGTAATCCCGGGGTTGACGGCATTGACGCGAATGCCTTTCGGGCCGTAGGCGGCGGCGAGACCGGCACTGGCCAGCATCAGCGCGGCATTGGCGGCGCCGCCCGGCAGGTGCGTTTCCTTGGCGGCTTTTCCGCCCATGCCGACGATGTTGAGAATGGCGCCGGACTGGCGGCCGGCCATGAGCTTGATTACCGGATCGATGGTGTGGATGTAGGTGAAATACTTGGCCTCCATCGCATCATGCCAGTGCTGGGGCGTGAGTTCGTCGGGCGGCGTTCTCTTGGCCGCGCCGGCGGAGTTGACGAGAATATCGATCGGACCTTGCTGCTCGACTTGTTCCACCATGATCGCCGCGGCGATGGCATCGCGCAGGTTGGCCGGGTAGAGGAAAATCCGCCCATCGATTTCGGCGCCGTCGGCGAGCAGGCTTTGCCGGGCCTGTTCCAGATGCTCCGTGTCGCGCGACACCAGGCTGACCCGGGCGCCTTCGCGCAAAAACTCCCTGGCGCAGGCGAGCCCGATCCCCTTGCTGCCGCCCGTGATGAGAACGTGTTTATCCGTCAGTTGCAGATCCATTTCACCCTCGCTTTCTGGAAATTGTTCGCTACCGCACGCTTTGTTCCTTGATCAGGCCTTCTTTGTAGGCGTGCAGGAGTGCTTTGAGATCATTGATCTGTTTCTGGATTTCACGGCCGCGGTCGGTATCTCTCACGCGCAGGCGGTGCGGATGGGTGTGGATGATTTCCGTTTCGCTGTCGATGTCGAGTTCTTCGGAAACCGCTTTCTGCGTGGATTCGAATGGCTGGTGGGCGGAAAGCAACAGGCCGCGTGAATTGGAGATCAGCGTATAGCCGGCGATGCCGGTTTCCTTCTGATAGGCGCGCGAGAAGCCGCCGTCGATGACGATCAGCTTGCCTTCGGCCTTGATCGGCCGTTCGCCCTTGGCGACCTTGACCGGCACATGCCCGTTGATGATGCAGCCGGTGTCCGGATCGAGGCCGAATTCCGACAGGATCTTGCGGGCGGTTTCCTCCTTGTCGCGCAGGGTGTAATAAGGGTTGCGCTTTTCGGCGTGCGTGGCTTTGTCGGCCAAGAAGTAGCGTTCAAAGGTGGCCATTTTCTCCTTGCCGAACAGCGGTGACTGCGGGGCGCACCAGAGGAACCACATGGCGTCCATGCCGTACTGCTTGACGGATGGATTGTCCGTGGCAAAATACCCCTGGCGGGCAAGGCGATCGACACGGTCGAGAAAAGCCTGGCCCGAAAAGGATTTCCCATCGACGTTGAAGGATCGGAAACCACCGTCGTCGTTCATGGCGATGCACCCGTGATAGAGCAGATTTCCATCGTGAATCAGGTAGATGCTGCCGTTGGAAAAGAGAAAACGCACGTGCTGCTGGAGCTTCTGGCTGTTGCCGAAAGAGAGCTTCAGCTTTTCCATGACGCCTTCTTCTTCTTCCGTGAGAACGTCCGGGTGTTTCGGGTCGATAGTCGGGAAGCGGGTATCGAGCAGCGGATGTTCCGTTCCGTCGATGTTGATGACGCCGCGTTCGAAATCGATTTTGTCAAGCAGCAGGCGGTCATCCATCTGGTAATGCGGGCGCCGTTTGATGATCTGGCTTTCGAGCTTGAACTGGATAACGGCCATGGCCTTCTGCATCTGCGCCATGAGCCGGATCTCCTGCTCGGTGAAATTTTCTCCGGGGGACACCTTAGGGATGAACAGCTTGCAGGGATCATCCTTGTACGTTTCCAGCGCAAAGGAGGCGAGAGGAATCAGGCTGATGCCGTAGCCGTTTTCCATCGTTCCCAGGTTGCCGTAGCGCAGGCTGGTGCGGATCACGTTGGCAATGCAGGCTCCGCTGCCCGACGCGGCGCCCATCCAGAGAATATCGTGGTTGCCCCACTGGACGTCCACTTCATGGTGTTCCATCAGCAGGTCCATGATGATGTGGGCGCCGGGGCCGCGATCGTAGATGTCGCCGATGACGTGCAGTTTTTCCACGGCCAGCCGGCGGATCAGTTCGGCCAGCGTTGTGATGAAGACTCTGGCGCTGCCCGTCGAGACGATAGTCTCGATCTGGCTCTGGTAGTACGCAGCCTTGAATTCTATTCCCTCCTGGTCGTAAAGCAGTTCCTCTATCGTTTCCGTGACCTGGGCGGG
>JAVBSG010000001.1:0-6831 GCA_031547245.1 Propionivibrio sp. | reverse complement strand
TACGCCGAACTCTTCACGGCGCTCGAATCGAAGATCGTGGACGGCGGCGGCCAGCCCCCGCTGAACATGATCTACGGCAAGATCGGCGAAGTCTCGAAATACTATTCGGTGAACCGCTATTCCTACACGCCGGTCTCGCTGTTGATGAGCAAGAAGTCGATGGACAAGCTGACCGCCGACGAAAAGAATATCGTCATGGAAGCGGCCAAGGAGGCGAGCGACTATCAGCGCCAGGTGGCCACGAAGAAATCGGCCGATTGCCTGGAAGAACTGAAGAACAGCAAGACGACCGTGGTCAATGAAATCTCGCCGGCGGAAATGGCGCGTTTCCGCGACGCCACCAAACCGGTGGTCGATAAGTACCTGAAGATTTACGACGAAGCGCTGGGCAAGCTGCTGTTCGCCGAGATCGAAAAATACCGCGCCAACAAGAAATAACGCACGAACGAGGAATAACGCACCGAACACACCGCTGTTTGGTATGTGCCTGCACCTCCCTCTCTCCCGAGGGGAGGTGCTTTTTTCTTCTCAGCGCGGCAAGGCGATGGCGTGGTTCGGGACATCCCTCGGATCAGAGCGTTTGACCGTTCTCGGCCCGCAGGATTTGCCCTGTCACGGATTCCGCAGTGAGCAACATCAGCACCAGGGCGGCAATATCTTCGGGCGTCGAGATGCGCTGCAAAGGTAGGTGCCCGGATAGCGCGTGCATTTTTTCTTCGTTACCTTGCCACCAGCGTGTGACGACGGCGCCCGGGGCAACGCTATTGACTCTGATGGCAGGCGCCAAGGCCCGGGCAAGTGAACGCGTCATGCCGTGCACAGCCGATTTGGAAACGGCATAGGGAAGCGACGAGCCATAGCCCGTTTCTCCGGCAATGCTGCCGATGTTGACGATGGCCGCGCCGGAACGTTGGCGGAGATAGGGCGCGGCAGCCTGACAGCAATGAAACGTTCCCTTGACGTTGACGGCAAGCAGCTCATCCCAGATGGCGTCGTCGATGGCGTCCAGGTCGTCGAACCGCAACTGGCGCGTAATGCCGGCGTTGTTCACGAGATAGTCGATTCCGCCAAGGGACTGCGCCACGGTTGCCGTCATCGTCCGTACCGAGGATATGTCCGCGACATCGGCCTGCAAGGCGATTGCCCGGCCGCCCTCCTTGGCGATGGCGGTGACCGTATCCTGCGCCTCTTTTTCGCTACGCGAGTAGACAATCGCTACCGCCGCGCCTTGTCTTGCCAGCAAGGCGCTCACGGCACGGCCAATGCCGGTGCCGCCGCCGGTGACGATGGCGGTTTTATGTTGCAGGGCAAGTGAGGATGCTGTCATCTTTCGACTCCTACAAAAAACTCCTGATATTGGGAGCGATCTCTGCCGAATGGGCAATATACCATGTCAAACGACTTGGTCCGGGCAAGCCCATACAGTAAGCAGGGGCGACCATCCATGCCCTGCTACGGCAAAAAAAGCGGCCCCCTTCAATCGCTGATGGTTGCTTGTGCCGTTTTCTGTTTCTCTTCTTCCAGCAGGCGTTTCATGCCGGCGCGCGCCTCCTTGGCGCAAATCCCCCGCAGCCACTGATGGCCGGGGTCATGGTGGAAACGGCTGTGCCAGAATTGCTTGACGACGACATTATCCATCGCAACCGGGCAGGGAAACAGGCGGACCGCCGGGTTGCCGTTGCCCAGCATGGTGCCGATCTGCCCCGGCAGGGTGGTGATCATGTCGGTGGCCGCAATGATCCGGGTGACGCCCAGCACTCCAGGCAGATAGATGCGGACGTTGCGCTGGATGTTCCGGCGCTTCATCTCGGTATCCATCGATTCGAAGGAGCGGCCGTAGCCGAAGGTGACATGCGCTTCGCGCTGAAAGTCTTCCAGCGTCAGGCGGTCCTTGATCCTCGGGTGCTGAGCGCTGACCAGGCAAACGTAATTCTGGTCGAACAGCGTCTGTTCGTGAAACCCGGCCTCGACGATCGGAACGAATCCGCCGAAGGCCAGATCGGCCTCGCCGTTTTCCAGCAAACGCGGCGTATTCTGATCCAGCGGCAGGGCCTCCAGCTTGACGAAAGGGGCGTTGCGGCAAATGTTCTCCAGCATGTTGGGCAGCAGCGTCGTCTGGGCGCCGTCGGGAATGCACATGCGGAAAGTCCGCCGTGAAGTCAGCGGATCGAAATGCGGCACGTCGACGATTTCGTGCACGGTATCGAGGATATGCCGGATCTTTTCGATGATGGCCTCGGTGCGCGGCGTCGGCTCCATGCCCTGCGAGGTGCGCACGAAAAGCGGGTCCTTGAGCTGTTCGCGAAGGTGCTTGAGCGTGGTGCTGATCCGCGGCTGATTGAGCCCCATCCGCTCGGCCGTTTTCGACACGCTGCGCGTCGTATACAACGTGTCGATCAGTTTCAGATCCCGAAGAACGGGAAATTTTTCCTCTGCAGAAGTATCGCCCACGAATTTATCCTCCCTTTATATTTATATTGCCGACGAAACCGGTCCGCCAGCCCCGTTGCGTTGTCGGGCTCTTGCCTTCGGGGCAGGAATGCGGAAAGCCGGCAATGCGATGCGGGAGCGCATGCACATTATCGCGGCAAGCCGGCGAATTGTCTCGTTCACAATAAAAAGGCGGAAAACGGCGATACGATGATGCTGGCACGGAGACATTCCCTGTAAGGGCGTCTCGATATTAATCGTTGAACGGTGGATGTGGCCGATGTGGCTGGCGCGGGCCCGTGGCGACAGCGCGCGTGATTCATTCGCGCTTGCCGAGGAAGGAGGAAGGCGTTGCGCTCGCCGGCTCGCCGGCGCAACGCCTTGGTCGTTACGCCTGCAGCGCCGCCGTGCGGTGGGCGTCGATCACCTGCAATATCTGCGCGAAGATCTTGGGCGTGCCGGCGACGACGTTGCCGGTTTTCAGGTGGTTTTCGCCGCCGGAGAGGTCGCTGACCAAGCCGCCCGCTTCGGTGATGAGCAGGCAGCCGGCGGCGATGTCCCAGGGCAGGACGCCGAATTCCCAGAAGCCGTCGAAGCGCCCGCAGGCGACGTAGGCGAGATCGAGCGCGGCCGAGCCGGCGCGGCGGATGCCGGAAGTGCGCTTGGCGAGATCCTTGAAGACGGCGAGGTAGGCGTCGGCGTGGTCGAAGTTGCGGAACGGGAAGCCGGTGCCGAGCAGGGCGTGTTCCATCCGGTCGCATTTCGTGACGCGGATGCGGCGCTCGTTGAGGAAGGCGCCGCCGCCCTTGCTGGCGATGAACATCTCGTTGCGCACGACGTCATAAACAACCGCCTGGTTGGGCTGCCCCTTGTAGGTGAGGGCGATCGACACGGCATACTGCGGAAAGCCGTGGATGAAGTTGGTGGTGCCGTCGAGCGGGTCGATTACCCATTGGTAATCCTTGCCGCCGCCATTGGCGCCGGAGACGCCGGACTCTTCTGCTAGAATGCCGTAATCCGGATACGCGTCACGCAGGACTTCGATGATGGCGGCTTCGGCGGCCTTGTCGACGTCGGTAACGAAGTCGTTGCTGACCTTCTTGGGCGTGATTCTGAGATGCTCGATGTCGTGGGCGGCACGGTTGATGATCGGGCTGGCGCGGCGCGCGGCCTTGACCATGATGTTCAGAGCTGGGTGCATGGCGTGTCTTTTAAAGAGTCCAACGGGCGGACGGAATATTTCCGTTACGCCCGTCTCGTTTATGGAACAGCGTATTCTATATGAACCAGCCAGCTTCGTCTTTTTCCGCTGCGGCCGCCGACGGCGCCGAGCCGTTGCGGCGCGTGCGCATCGTCCTGTCGCACACCAGCCACCCGGGCAATATCGGCGCGGCGGCGCGGGCCATGAAAACCATGGGCCTTGCGCGCCTGTATCTGGTGAACCCGAAAAAATTCCCCGATGCCGAAGCGACGGCCAGGGCCGCCGGGGCGGACGACGTGCTGGAAAACGCCACAGTCTGCGCAACGCTCGATGAAGCGCTGGCCGGCTCGGTGTTCGCCGTGGCCCTGTCGGCGCGGCACCGCAACCTGGGGCCGCAGCGGCTGCAGGCGCGCGAGGCGGCGCCGCTGATTCTCGAACAGGCGGCGGCGGGCGACGTGGCGCTGGTGTTCGGCAACGAAACCGCGGGCCTTGCCAATGCCGAGGTGCAGCGCTGCCAGCGCACCGTTTTCATCCCGGCCGATCCGGCGTACTCGTCGCTCAATCTCGGGGCGGCGGTGCAGCTGCTTTGCTACGAACTCCGGCTGGCCGCGTACGACGGCCGCCCGGCGGAAGTAACGAGGACCGTGCCGTTCGCTTCGCCGCCGGCAGCGAGCGACGATATCGAACGCTTTTACGCGCACCTGGAGCGGGTGATGGTGCGCACCGGCTTTCTCGATCCTCGCCACCCTAAGCGCCTGCTGCCGAAATTGCGCCGCCTTTACGGGCGGGTCTTGCTGGAGCAGGACGAAATCAATATCCTGCGCGGCATTCTCGACGCCGTGGAGAAAAACATCCCGGAGAGCCCCGGAAAATCTTGATCGGAATGGTCGGGTATTCTACAATAACTGTTTGTAACGCATAGGAATTTTTATTATGTTCAGTCGCCTGCGAGAAGATATTCATTCGGTATTCGCGCGCGATCCGGCCGCCCGGACGTCATGGGAAGTGCTGACCTGCTATCCGGGCGTGCACGCGATGATTTTCTATCGCCTGGCCAACTGGTTCTGGCTGCGCCGCTTCCGCTGGCTGGGCCGCTACATCTCGCACGTCGGGCGGTGCCTGACGGGCATCGAGATCCATCCGGGCGCGACGATAGGGCGCCGCTTCTTCATCGACCACGGCATGGGGGTGGTGATCGGGGAGACCGCCGTGATCGGCGACGACGTGACGCTGTACCACGCCGTCACGCTGGGCGGCACCTCGTGGAACAAGGGCCGCCGCCATCCCACCGTCGAGAACGGCGTGGTGATCGGCGCGGGCGCCAAGGTGCTGGGGCCGATCACCGTCGGCGCCAATTCCAAGGTCGGATCGAACGCGGTGGTCGTCAAGGACGTGCCGCCGGGGACGACGGCCGTCGGCAACCCGGCGCGCATCATCGACAGCGAACAGGCGCAGAAGCGCGAGGAGAAGGCGGGGCAGATGGGCTTTTCCGCCTACGCCCTGTCCAACAGCCAGGACGATCCGCTGGCCAAGGCCATCCACGGACTGCTCGATCACGCCGTGGACACCGACCGGCGCATCGAGCTGCTGATCAAGCGGCTGGAGAACTCCGGCGTCAGCCTGGAAGACGAGCTGGCGACGGCGGACAAGTTCGATCCCAAATACTTGAGCAAAATAGTTGACTAATAGCGGGAACTCTCTCATAGTTGACCACACTAATCGGGTATTTGAGACGGAGGTACTATGCGATTGACGACTAAAGGACGTTTCGCGGTCACGGCGATGATCGATCTGGGAATGAATTGCGGCAAAGGGCCGGTGACCCTGGCGGGAATCAGCGAACGCCAGAAAATTTCCCTCTCGTACCTGGAGCAACTGTTCGGCAAGCTGCGCCGGCGCAACCTCGTCGAGAGCGTGCGCGGGCCCGGCGGCGGCTATCGCCCGGGGCGTCCGCTGGGGCAGATTTCGGTGGCTGACGTGGTGCGGGCGGTCGACGAGGCGCTGGACGCCACGCAGTGCGGCGGCCGCGAAAACTGCCGGGACGACGAGCGCTGCATGACGCACGAGCTGTGGACGGCGCTCAACACCAAGATGTACGAATACCTGGAGTCGGTGCCGCTGGCCGAACTCGTGGCCGAACAGCTGAAGAAACGGAACGGCGAATCGGTGCCGCTGCAGGACGTGCGCGATGCCTTCCGCCAGGGGCCCGGCGCGCGCGGCGAACCGCTGCCTTTCCTGATCTGAACAGGTAGCAATTCCGGGGAAGTCCGTGACCGAGACACTCTGCTACTTCGACCACAACGCCACCACGCCGCTCGATCCGGCGGTGCTGGAGGCCATGCTGCCCTGGCTGTCGGGGCAGTATGGCAACGCCTCCAGCCGGCACGGGTACGGCCGGGCGGCGCGGCAGGCCATCGACGAGGCGCGCCGCCAGGTGGCCGCGGCGGTGAATGCGCACCCGACGGAAATCGTGTTTACCAGCGGCGGTTCGGAAGCCAACAACCTCTTCATCAAGGGCGCGGCGGCGTGCGTAAAGACGAGGACCTTGGCGGTCAGCGCCGTCGAGCATCCGTGCGTGATAAAACCGGCCGAACAGCTGGCGCGGCGCGGCTGGCATCTGCAGCATCTCACCGTCGATGGGCAGGGCCGTGTCGACGAAGCGGCTTACCGCTCGGCGCTTGCGCAACGGCCGGCGCTGGTTTCCGTGATGCGGGCCAACAACGAAACCGGCGTGTTGCAGGACATTCCGGCGCTGGCGGCCATGGCGCGCGAGGCCGGCGCCTGGTTTCACAGCGATGCGGCGCAGGCTTTCGGCAAGATTCCCGTGGATTTCCGCCAGTTGAACGCCTGCGGCGTGCATGCCCTGACGCTTTCGGCGCACAAGATCGGCGGCCCGGTCGGCGCTGGCGCGCTGGTGCTGGACAAGCGCGTCGAACTCGCGCCGCTGATCGCCGGCGGCGGGCAGGAGCGCGGGTTGCGTTCGGGCACCGAGAACGTTGCGGCGATCGTCGGCTTCGGCGTGGCGGCCGAGCTTGCGGGGGCGCGGCGCGAAGCATTCGCCAAGCGCGCGCGTGCGCAGCGCGAGGCGATCGAAGCGGGACTGGGCAGACTTGGCGCGGTTATTTTCGGCGCGGCGGCGGAACGCCTGCCGAACACGGTTTTCTTCGCCTTCGAGCATCTCGACGGCGAAACGCTGGTTG
>JAVBSG010000005.1:0-42753 GCA_031547245.1 Propionivibrio sp. | reverse complement strand
TTGACGTCGATGACGAAATTCCAATCCTTGCGTGGGAACTCGGTGGCCTTGTGCCGGCTTTGCACGCCGGCGTTATTGACAAGAATGTCGATCTTGCCGAAGTCGGCCTTGACCTTGGCGACCAGCGCGGGAATACCGTCGATGTCGGCGAGGTCGTGTTCATAGAATTCGCCGCGCGTACCGCCAGCCTTGATCTGATCGATGACGTCCTGGTCGCGCTTGCGCCCGACGACGGCCACATCCGCCCCCGCCTTGGCAAGGCCGATCGCCATGGCTTTGCCAAGGCCGCGGCTGCCGCCGGTGAAGAGAGCGACTTTTCCTTTGAGACTAAATATTTCGAGCATATTCACTTCCTTGAATTTGACTTGTTTTTCTCGCGTCGTTTTTATCTTGAAAGGCGCGCGACCCATGACGCGCACCGTTGCGTTCATTCAGCTTTCGAGCTTGAACAGCATCTTGATGGCATTGGTACTGCCTTTGAGAAGATTCTGGAACTGCTCCGGCGCTTCATCCGCCGTCGCCACGGTCAACAAACGATCGAAGTCAATGCGGCCGCTCTGCAGGAGGCGAATGGCCACGTCGAAATCGCGCCGTTCGTAGACGCGAATGCCTATCAGCGTCAGTTCCTTGAACTCGATCTTGAGCAGATCGACTTCGGCGGGTTTCTTGTAGGACCCCACGACCACACCGGTCCCCTGGACGCGCAGGATATCGAGAATCGTCGTATGGACGCTGGGATGCGCCGCGCAATCGAAAGCCAGGTCGATGTTGTGGCCGTCGGTGTACTCGAGCACCTTGGCCTTGATGTCCTCCTTGCCGGCATCGATGACGGTGAAACCCATCTGCCGTGCGACATCGAGCCGGTGCGCGTTGGCTTCGATGACGATGACTTGGGAGGCGCCGAAATACTTGAGGCACGATGCCACGCACAGGCCGATCGGACCCGCGCCATAAACGACGGCGCTGTCGCCGGGCTTGTAGCCGGAGCGGCGCGTCGCGTGCACGCCGACCGCCACGGGCTCGATGAAGGCGGCCAGCTTGAGCGGGAGATCGGCGGGAATGGGAACGACCTTGTCTTCCGGCACCTTGACGTACTCGGCCATGCCGCCGTCACAGTCGATGCCGATCAGCTTGAGCGTGTTGCAGACATGGGCATAGCCGTTTTTGCAGGGGTCGCAATGGCCGCAGCTCAACAGCGGGTAAACCGTCACCGGCGTTCCCTTGGGCAGTTTGGAATGACCTTTTTCGATGATTCCCGAAAACTCGTGCCCCATGACCAGCGGCGCCTTGGCGCGCGGATGCACGCCCTGGTAGATGAACATGTCGGAACCGCACACGCCAGCATAGGCCACCTTGATCAGAACCTCGCCGGGGCCGATTTCCGGCACCGCCTTTTCACCGACTTCAACATGCTGCGCCGCTTTGTACTGAATGCTTTTCATATCGCTACCCTCGATCTCTCAGAATTTGTTGACCTGGTACCACGGCGCCTCGCCGTTCAACACGCGGCGAACTTCCTCGGCTGCCTTCCGTTTGAGTTCCTGCGCCGATTCTTCCGAATGCCAAGCCATATGCGGTGTGCAATAGAAATTCTCGTGCTTGAACAAGGGGTGCGTGACCGGCCCCGGCTCTTTGGCCAGGACATCCATGGCCGCACCGGCCAGTTTCTTCTCGGTCAAGAGCTTGTCCAGGGCGGCTTCATCGACGATATTGCCGCGAGCGGTATTGACGAGGTAGGCCGACGGCTTCATGAGACGCAGCATTTTCTCGTCCAGCATGTTGCGCGTCTCCTCTGTCAGCGGGCAATGCAGGGAAACGACGTCGGACTGGCGCAACACTTCCTCGAGCGAGGTCAAGGTCACGTAGTCCGGCAGGGATTCCGGCTTGATGTGGGGATCATGGGCCAATACCTTCATTCCCAAGGCGTGCGTCTTGTGCGCCATCGCCTGGCCGATGCGGCCGATACCGACGATGCCGATCGTCTGCACCTGATGGCGGTAGACAGGATGCATCAGCCGGAAGTCCCATTGCCCGTTCTTGACCAGGGCGCTGGCCTGGGCAATCTTGCGCGTCATGCACAGCATCAGCGCCAGAGCCTGGTCGGAAACCTCTTGCGTGCCGTAGTCCGGGACGTTGCTGACGACGATGCCCAATTCGGCAGCGGCTTTCAGATCGATGGTATCGACGCCGACACCGTAACGGGCGATTACCTTGCAGTGCGGCAGTTTTTCCAGAACGCGCCGGGTCATCGGGGCATACTGGATCAGAAGCCCCTCGCCATCTGCGCACTTGGCGATGATTTCATCTTCCGCCAGGCAGGCATGCCAGCGAATCTCCGGACAAATATCCTGCAAGACCTTTTGCTCGATTGCTATCGATGGATGATCGCAATCAGCAACGATGACTATGCGTTGCTTTCCCTGCATTTCGACACCTCCTCATGGACTGGTCATTAACAAAAAAATGGAACAATGTTCCTAAACACAAAATTTTTGCGATTTTTGTGGAACATTGTTCTACTGTCAAGTTATATGCCAGTCTCTTGCGATTGAAACTCTTAATCGGCGAAGCTCAACTGCACTTTCATCTGCGTGGAACGATCCTTGGCAATGGCAAACGCTTCGGCAGCCCGCTCCATCGGCAACGTTTTCGAAATGATCGGCTTCACATCGACACGCCCCTCACGAATCAGGCGCGCCGCCGCGGCATATTCGCTATGGAAACGGTGCGTTCCCACCAGACGGATCTCCTTGCCGACCAGCGCGTTCATCGGGATATCGGCGCTGGCCATGACGCCCACTTGAACGAGCGTGCTGCGCGGACGAAGCACCGGGAAAAGCTGCTTCAGTACCACACCGACGCCGGTGCACTCGAAGGCCACGTCAAAATACCCTTTATCCGCCGAATAATCGGCCGCCAGCCGCTCCGGCTCCTGCGCCGAGTTGATTACCGCATTGGCGCCCATGGCCAATGCCGCCTTGAGCGGCGCTTCGGAAATATCCATGGCAACGATCTCCTGCGCGCCGGCAGCACGCGCCGCGCCGATCAACAACGCGCCGATCGGACCGGCGCCCGTCACCAGGATACGCTTGCCGAACAGGCTGCCGGCCTGATTGACGGCATGCACGCCGACCGCCAGCGGTTCGGTGCATGCCGCCTCGCCCACCGTCACTTTGTCGCCCATCGGTTCGCACTGGAATTCCTCAGCCACCAGACGGTCGCGGAAACCGCCGTTCGTGTGCGGCTTGCGCATGGCGCTGCCGAAGAACTGCATTTCCAGGCAGTGCTGCTGTTCGCCGGCCAAACAGAACTTGCAGCGGTTGCACGGACGGCTTGGGCACACCGCCACGAGATCGCCAGGGCGAACGCGCGTGACTTTCTCGCCCACGGCCTCCACTGTTCCCGCTACCTCGTGGCCCAGGACGATCGGCTCGGTAACGCGGATCGTTCCGATTCCGCCGTCCCAGTAGTAATGGATATCGGAACCGCATACGCCGCCAGCGCCGATGCGGACCAACACCTGTTGCGGCCCGACTTCGCCGACTTCACGGGTTTCGATACGCAGGTCTTCCTGTGCATACAGAACACAAGCACGAGTTTTCATTTCCATTCCTTTCTGCATCTAGTCTGATTACAGCGATTTGATTTTTGCCCAAACCGCGTCTTCCACTGGAATTCCGCTTGCCAGATTGGCATTGCGGATCATCAGTTCTTTCTCGCCTGGGTAAAGCACCGGCTGGTTCGGATCGACGCGCTCGGAGCCCTTGATGTTCTCCAGCACCTCGTTGATCGCCGAAGCCATGAATTCCTCGCCGGCAATGCGCGATGCATCGACCGCGATGAACATCTGCGACAGGCTGTACTCGTCGGCGCCCAGTTCGCCGACCTTCATCGTCGAACGGCCGCCCGACAGCACGGCGGCGATCAGATCCATGACGATGGACATCGAGGAGCCCTTCCAATAGCCGATCGGCAGCACGCGCCACGTCTTGGCGATTTCCTTCGGATCGCACGAGATGTTGCCCTGCTCGTCGTAGCCGCCGGGCACCGGCATCATTTCGTTGCGCATTGCGCTCGATTCCATCTGGCCATAGGAAAACTGTGCCATGGCGATATCGACGACGACGTGCCCTTCCTTGCGCGGAATGGCCATGATGTACGGATTGTTGCCGATGCGCCGGTCCTTGGCTCCCCAGGCCGGCATGTTCGGCTGCGTATTCGTCCAGCAGATGCCGACGCACCCGGCGTCCGCCGCCTGCCAGCCGTAGCTGCCGCCGCGCAGCCAGTGATTGGTGTTGCCCAGGGCCACGCAGCCGATGCCGAATTCACGTGACAACTCGATGGCGCGGTCCATCGACAATTTGGCGTTGACGTTGCCCAGCCCCAGATTGCCATTCCACCGCTCGAAAGCCCCCATGCCTTCCACCTTAGTCGGCTTGGCCTTCAGGTCGATGTAGCCCTTCTCGATATATTCGATGACGCGCGGGAAGCGGTTCACTCCATGCGAATACACGCCGTCACAACTGGTCTCGGTCATCAACTGCGCCGAAAGATCGGCGGTCGCTTCGTCGCATCCTTTCTTGATCAGGACGCGCTTGAATTCGGCTTTCAACTCGGCAAACTGGATACGCGGCATTATTTCTTGCTCCTAAAGACTTGTCTGTAAGAATGATGTTTTGTCGTTGCAACCTGCTTGGTAAACTTTTCAGAACCCTGCTTCCTAAAACCCTTGTTCCCGACGGTAATTCTTCAATATCTCATCAGCAGCCCATGTCGAACGCACCGCGCTGGCAACGCTTCCGGGGCACGGCGCGAGGCCATTCAGGTCGTTGACGATGCTCTGGATGAAAGGCTGCTGCACGTACTGCGGCTGAAGGATGTGTTCTTCCCGCACGCCGGCCTCGTTGTTCAGCCGGATCGGGTTGTCGGAGAAAAACTCGAACTCGATCCTGCCCTTCGAACCGCAGATCTCGATGCGATCCTCGTCGAATCCGCAGACGAAGCACCACGAACCGCTCCCCTGCACGCCGCTGGCATGCCGCCAGGTTGCGGTCACCGTGTCTTCAACCTCATACAACCCGGCTTGGTTTCCAGCGATGCCGGCGACTTCTTGGATCGATCCAAATAGGAAATCGAAAAAATCGAACTCATGGATTCCCAGATCAAGGAATTTTCCCGCGCCGGCAACCTCCGGCCGGACGCGCCATGGCAGCGTCGCCCGCGACATCTCCTCAGGCTCCGGCCGCTGATGAATCATGGCCCGCACACTGCGAACCTCACCGATCGCGCCGCTGTCGATCCACTCCTTGATTTTCAGGAAACGCGGCATCGCCCGGCGGTAAAAGGCCACGAAAAGGCGCACACCATGCTTTTCGCAGGCAGCCTCGATATCCTTGCATTCGCCGAGCCGCATGGCCATCGGTTTTTCAACATAGACATGCTTGCCGGCTTCTGCCGCCTGCAATGCGAATTGCTTATGCAGCGACGGCGGTGTGGCGATATAGACGGCATCGATCTCGGCATCCGCCATCAGCTGTCCGCTAGTTTCATAGACCCTGGGGACATTGTGCCGCTGCGCGAAAGACCGGGCCGATTCCGGACGGGCACTC
The DNA here is from genome assembly GCA_031547245.1 of Propionivibrio sp. Lineage (GTDB taxonomy): Bacteria > Pseudomonadota > Gammaproteobacteria > Burkholderiales > Rhodocyclaceae > Propionivibrio. The sequence goes on along the minus strand of JAVBSG010000005.1, from coordinate 37,144 downwards.
GTGACGGCAAGCAAGGCGGAATGATCCGCCTTGTAGAAACCGGGGCCGCTTTTCACTTCGGCCACGGAGCCGCACCCGATCATGCCCCACCGGATGGTTTTCACGTATCTATGCTCCCAGCAGGGAAACGCGGACTTTGACGACGACCTTGCGGATGGCTTCCGGCTGGTCGCAAGCGCATGCCGGCCGATGCACGTCCGTCGGCAGGAATACCGCAAAGTTGCCGGGAGTCATGGTCAGCATCGACTCATTCTCCGCTCCGGTATAAAAAAGCAGATCGCGTTCGGCCAGAAGATCCTCGGAAACCTTGTTGTTGCCTGTTTCCGAGGCCACACCGATTTTCTCGCGGCCACGCACGAGGAACTGCACGTCGATGTACTGGCGATGCACTTCCGGGCGCGTGTCAGCAAAGAGCTTGGTCGTCAGGTCAATGACTTGGACATAGATGTCCTTGCCCTGCAGATCGTAATTGCCCGCCGGCAAGGCATTGAAATCCGTCGCCTTCAAGTGTTCGACGGCAGTCTTGAGCGGCTTGGGCAGCCAGGCGAAGCTGGATTCCAGATCCCGCACGTGTCCAAAAATCATGATGCTATCCCCTCTCTATCTATTATTGACGTTGCTCAGAGCTTGATTTGCGCGGCCGTCGACACGTCCGGATTTCCGGCCAGCTCGGTGAACTTCTTCAGTAGATCGGTACGGAAAGCGGTGTTGACCGGCAGATCCTTGCCGAAAATGCTTTCTATGGAAAGCAGGCTGTCTACAATGCCAGCCGCATCTGCGCTCTTTTTTGCATGGGCCAGAATTTCCGCCGACATGGGATCGTTCAAGACGCCGTCCGGCGTATATGCCGTTTTCACGGCGAAATGCATCCATGCCGCAACCGCCGTAGCAATAGCCGGCGAGCTCACTCCCTTGGCGATTCGGTCGCGCAACGGCGCCAACAGGCGTTGAGGCAGTTTCTGCGAACCATCCGAGGCAATCTGCGCCGTCCGGTGCTTGAGCGCCGGATTGCGGAAGCGCTTCTTCAGGCTTTCGACGTAGTCGGCAGAATTAACGCCCTTGGGCGTATGCAGCACCTCGCGGATTTCCGCCCACAGCACATCGAGAATGTCGGTGATCAGCGGCAGCTTCATTGCATCGGCCACGGTTTCGCGCCCGGTCAGTTGGCCGAGGTAGGACAGCGTCGAGTGCGAGCCGTTGAGGCAGCGCAGCTTCATGTTCTCCCAGCGCTCGATCTCATCGGAAAACACGGCGCCAGCGACCGTCCAGTCCGGACGGCCCATGGTGAAATGGTCTTCGATGACCCATTGCACGAATTCCTCGGTAACGACCGGCCAGGCGTCCTCCATGCCGATCTTCCCGTTGACATGCTCCCGGTCGGGGTCGGTAGTCGCCGGCGTGATGCGGTCGACCATCGTGCAGGGGAAACATACGTTGGATTCGATCCACTTCGCCAGATCACCGTCCAGCTCGCGCGCGTAGGCCAGCGTGGCGGCCTTGGCCAGCTTGCCGTTGTTCGGCAGGTTGTCGCAGCTCAGTACGGTGAACGGCGGAATACCGGCGGCCTTGCGATTTTTCAGCGCCTGCACGATCAAGCCCAGAATGGTTTTCGGCGTGGCTGGAGAGGCGAGATCGGCAGCGATCGCCGGCGCCTGCAGTTGCAGCTTGCCGGTCGCCAGATCGAGGTAATAGCCCTTTTCGGTCACTGTGATGCTGACGATGCGCGTAACCGCATCGCTCATGCGAGCGAGCAGCTTATCCGCATCCTCCGGGCCGCCCAGCACATCGACGATCGAGCCGATGACGCGCACCTTCTCGCCGTCCGCGCCCATTTCCGCCAACGCGTAAAGGCAGTCCTGCGGCAGCAATGCATTCTTCATATCCGCTGAAATGACGCCGGCGCCGACGATCCCCCACGCCAGATCGCCCGAAGCCAGCACGGCATCCGTAAACATCGCCTGATGCGCGCGATGGAAAGCGCCGATTCCCAGGTGCACGATGGAGCCTGTGACTTTGCTCCTATCGTAAGCAGGACGCACGACATCCTTGGGTAATTGGTTCAGGTTTTTTTCGCAAAGACGCATGGTAGCCCCCGTTTTTCTTAAGATGAAAGTGATTCCGATCTGGTGTATACTTGTATACTAGCATTCGGATTATAATTGTCTACTCCTTTGTCAGGGGGTCAGGGTGAAATCAATGGGAATCGAAAACTTCGACAACTTCGCCAGCGTAAATTTTCGTCCGCAGGAATCATTATCGATAGGCGCGCAATTGCATCGCATCCTGCGGGCGGCCATCATCCGCGGAGAACTGGTGCCCGGCCAGGCCATTTCCGAAATTGAAATGAGCAAGAAATTCTCGATCAGCCGGCAGCCCGTGCGCGAAGCTTTCATAAAACTCGGCGAGGAAAAACTGATCGAAGTGTTGCCGCAACGCGGCACTTACGTCCGCAAGATCTCCGTCAAGGAAGTACTCGACGCGCGCCATCTGCGCGAAATCATCGAAATTTCAATCGTCAGGGAACTGGCGGAAAGCCGCGATCCCTCGCTGATCAAGACGCTGCACGAAATCATCGACCAGCAGCATAAGGTCAAACCCGGCGACAGCCTGTCTTTTTTCACGCTCGACGAAGAGTTCCACCGAACGCTCGCCCTGAGCGCCGGGCGCGAATACGCCTGGCGCGTTGCCGAGAACATCAAGGCGCAGATGAACCGCGTCCGTTTCCTTTCGTTCGATTTCGCCACTCCCACCCCGCAACTGACCAAGGAACACTCCAGCGTCGTCGATGCCATCGAAGCGGGCGACCCCGATCTGGCGGCAAAACGCATGGAAGAGCATCTTCGCACCCTCATTTTCTCGCTCCCCGTCATCGCCGAACGCTACCCCGAGCATTTCACCGAGGAATAGACTGGCGCTACCCGCTATCCGCCGGCGTGCAACACATTGCTGCCGGGATGATGCATTTCGAGTAAATTTATTTGCTGTGCATCAGTGGACCTCCTATAATCGATCGGTCGGGTGGTCTGGCCAATTTCGACCGCTACCGGCCTTAAAACATTTCAGGAGATCAAGCATGAGAAAAACAACCGCAGCGTTTAGCCTCTGCGCCATCAGTGCCCTGCTGTTCGCCCCCTTCGGCGTTTTCGCCGCCGTAAAAGAGTCCAAGCCGGTGCAGCTTCCCTATGTCGAATTGCGCGCCGCCGATTTCCAGAAGGTGGTCGATGGCAAGCCGGTCAACCTCTACACGATCCAGAACAAGAAAGGCATGGTCGTAAAAATCACCAACTACGGTGCACGGGTCGAGCAGATTCTGGTTCCCGACCGCCACGGAAAACTGGGCGACGTAGCCCAGGGTTACGAAACCATCGACCAGGTCATGGCCGGACAGGGTTCGATGGGCGCCTTCATCGGCCGCTATGCGAATAGAATCGCCAATGGCAAATTCAAGCTGGACGGCACCGAATACAGCCTGGCCATCAACGATCTGTCGACTCCGCCTGCACCGCCGCGTGAGAACACCCTGCACGGAGGCAAGAAAGGATCACGCTTCCTCGTCTTCGACGCAAAACAACTGGGCGACGAGGCCGTGGAAATGTCCCTGCTGTTCAAGGACGGCGAGGAAGGCTTCCCGGGCGACCTGCCCCTCAAGGTCGTCTATTCGGTAACGGATAACAACGAACTGGTCATCAGCTACGATGCCGTTGCCGTCAACAAGAAAACCGTCGCCAACTTCACGGGCCATGCGTTCCTCAACCTGTCGGGCGATCTCGGCTCCTCGATCGAGGATCATGTGCTGATGGTGCCCTCCGACAACGTCCTCGAGGTTTCGCCAGCCCTGGTCCCGAACGGCAATTTCCGCGACGTCACCGGCACGCCGATGGATTTCCGTAAACCGAAGGCGCTTGGCAAGGATATCAAGGCCGACTACGATCTGCTCAAGGCAGGCAACGGCTACGACAACCACTATGTTATCAGCATGAAGCCGACGGGAGCCCTGGCGCTCAACGGCCGGATCATGGACCCGAAATCGGGCCGCGTCCTGGAAGTCTGGTCTACCGAACCCGGCGTGCAGGTTTACTCGGGCAACTTCCTGGAAGGCAAGGTCCCGCGCGACGTCGGCAAGGGATCGACGGTCTACAAATTCCGCAGCGCTTTCTGCCTGGAGCCTTCGCACTTCCCGGATTCGGTCAACCACCCGGGATTCCCGAGCACCGAAATCAAGGCGGGCGAATGGTATAGCGGCAAGATCGTGTACAAATTCTCGACCGACAGGGCTAAAAAATAAGCGCACGGCCCAGCAGGCTTAGCTAATGGCAAGGAAGGCGCAGGCCTTCCTTGCTTTTTTGTCGCTTACGGCCGCCTCATCGGCCGACCGCGTGGCCTTGGCAAGGCCGCCGACGACGGCTCAAAACCCGAATTGCTCCCCTGCGCCCAACAGAGTCGCGACCCCGAGGATCGCGAAAATCGCAGCGGCAACGGCATGCACCAGGCGAACGGGCACTTTCTGCGCGATGCGATCACCCAGCAGCACGGCGGGGACGTTGGCGATCATCATCCCTGCTGTCGTCCCGGCGACGACGGCATAAAAAGCATGATACTGGGCTGCCAGGGCGACTGTGGCGATTTGTGTCTTGTCGCCCATCTCGGCCAGAAAAAACGCGATGAGCGTCGTTCCGAACACGCCGAAGCGCGCCAGCTTCGCGTCGTCTTCCTCGAATTTATCGGGAATGAGCGTCCACAGCGCCATGCCGATGAACGATGCGCCAAGCACCCAGCGCATCACTTCCGGGGTCACTACGGAGGTGATCCACGCGCCCAGCGCGCCGGCAAAGGCGTGATTAACGATCGTGGCGACAAAAATGCCGAGAATAATGGGAACCGACTGGCGGAATTTTGCGGCGAGAATAAACGCGAGAAGCTGCGTTTTATCGCCGATTTCGGCCAAAGCGACAATGCCGGTTGAGATAAGAAAGGCTTCCATTGTAATTAGGCTATCCCTGAAGCCGGAAGAAACGATTGACCACACAGCCCCTCCGGCACGCGGGAGCTGAATGGTCAAAGGTCTTGCCAAGCGAGAAAATCCCCATGCACTGCCTGCGCCATGCCTGAACCGGCAAGTATGTTGACACAGGCCCCTTCCGCCGAGGAAGGGAAGCTACTCCCCAATGACGGCGCGCATTATAGGCGACTTCTGTTGAACCGGCCAGAGGTGAAGCATCCAGCCGGGGCGGCTCATTTCACCGCGGCAGCAGCTCGAACTGCTTCCGTAATGAGCTCGGGACCTCGATAAATGAAGCCGGTATATAGCTGAACCAGCGAGGCGCCAGCTTCGATCTTGGCCGCTGCATCCTCGCCTTTCATGATGCCGCCGACGCCGATGACCGGAACCTCCCCCGCCAGCGCGGCCGCTAGCTCCCTCACCACGGCCGTTGACCGCTCAAAGACCGGTGCTCCCGAAAGACCGCCGGCTTCTTCCCCATGCTTGCAGCCCTCGACCTCCTGCCGCGAGAGCGTGGTGTTGGTAGCGATAACGCCATCCATCCGGTGCCGGCGCAAGAGATCGGCGATCGATTGTATTTGCGCCTCCTCCAGATCCGGCGCAATTTTCAGGACCATTGGCACGTACTTTCCGTGCTTATCGGCAAGCCGGGCGTGCTCCGCCTTGAGGCTGGCAAGCAGTGCATCCAGCGCCTCATCCTTCTGCAACTCGCGCAGGTTCTTGGTGTTTGGACTGGAAATATTGACCGCTACATAGCTGGCCGCCGCATATACCCTTTCCAGACAGAGCAGGTAATCGCCGGCAGCCTGTTCGATCGGCGTATCGAAGTTTTTGCCGATGTTGATGCCGAGAATGCCTCCGCGCCGTGCAAACTGCGAACCGGAAATATTCGCCAACAGCTTATCTACGCCGTCGTTGTTGAACCCCATGCGGTTGATGATCGCCTGCCGTTCCGGAATGCGGAACATGCGCGGTTTGGGATTCCCTGGCTGCGGGCGGGGCGTTACCGTTCCGATCTCGATGAAACCGAATCCCAGGCCGGCCAAGGCGTCGACATGTTCGCCGTTCTTGTCCAGCCCGGCCGCAAGGCCTACAGGGTTGGGGAACGTCAACCCCATGACGCTGACCGGACAGGCCGGCGGCTGCCCTGATAACAGGCAGGCAATGCCAGCGCGGTGCATGAATCCGATCCCGGACATGCCCAGGCCGTGAGCGGTCTCCGGATCGAGCGAGAAAAAGATTTTGCGGAGTAACGGATAGATCATGCGGCAATTTTACTCCAATGACGGTACACGAAACGCTTGAACGAATCCCTGGTGCCGTTCTGGTTGCCCGAAACCCACAGTGTGCCAAAACTATTGCTTGTTGACCGGACGTTCCCTATCCTCACACACAATGGAACCCGCCCGCAGGAAGAGAGAAAAACATGCTGATCAATTGCGTTGCCTATGAAAACGGATCTCGTCTGGCAGACATTCCCGTTAAAGAAATCAGCAATTACCTGGCTCGACCGGAATGTTTCGTCTGGGTTGCCCTTTGCGATGCGACGCCTGAAGAACTCGACAAGATGAAGGAAGAGTTCAAGCTTCACGAGCTGGCGGTCGAAGATGCGCGCAAGGGATATCAGCGGCCGAAGATAGAGGACTATGGCGATTCGCTTTTCATCGTCATGCGGCTGCTCGATATGAATGAGAACGAACTGAACGTGGGCGAGGTGGATATCTTCGTTGGCAGCAACTACGTGCTGTCGGTAAGGAATCGCAGCTCGCAGCACTTCCTTGCAGTGCGCGAGCGTTGCGAGCGCGAGCCGCATCTGCTCTCCCAGGGCTCGGGATTCGTTCTCTACGCGTTGATGGACGCCACCGTTGATCGCTATTTTCCAGTCATCGAACAGTTGGAATCGGAACTCGATAAAATTGAGGCGCAGATTTTCGACAGAGGTGCTGCGCGCGACAATATCAAGCTCCTTTACGAGCTGAAGTCGCGCACCATGGAGCTCAGACATGCGGTGGCGCCGCTGATGGAAGAAACGGCAAAACTGTTCGGCGGGCGTGTACCGGCGGTTTGCGCCAATGGCCGGGAGTATTTTCGTGACGTCTATGACCATCTTACCCGGATCAATACATCAATCGATACCGTTCGTGAAACCATCGGCACCGCGATCCAGGTTAACCTTTCGATGGTGGCTATCGAAGAGAGCGAAGTCAATAAAAAACTCGCCGCATGGGCAGGTATTTTTGCCGTAGCCACGGCGCTTGCCGGTATCTGGGGGATGAATTTCAAGTCGATGCCGGAATTGGACTGGCCCTATGGTTATCCCATCGCGCTGTCCATCATTGCCCTCTCCAGCCTCATTCTGTACTGGCGCTTCAGGCGTGCCGGCTGGCTCTAGCCCGGTATATTCCGTCCAGCCTGAAATAGAATCGCGGATACTGGACTCCTGCCTACTGTCATACCACGCCAGTTTAAAAGGCGTCCGGTACTCGTTGCAGGAAGCGGGCAAATATCCGACAATCCGTATAGCTTCATATCCGATCGGGCATACCATCGGAGTATCTGGATAAACGCCATAAACCGCATCCGGGTTACGGGAGGTATTGTGAGTCAATTGAACCATATTTTGGCAGCAACCGACCTATCTGCACCTGCCCGCCATGCTGCGGAACGGGCGGCCTTGCTGAGCATGGAGAAGAGCGCCTCGCTCGATCTGGTTTATGTAGCCAATCTTTCCTCTCTGGAAAGGCTGCGGCAAGTCGCGCAGATAACCGCAGAAGACATGCAACGGCTGGGGCTCGATGTTCCCACGCAAAAACTCGCCGACTTGTCCACCATTCTCCAACAACGATACGGCATAAGGGTTGGAACGCACATAGCCGTGGGCTCGCTACTCGAGGAACTGACAAAAAAGGCAGACGATCTTGCCACCGACTTGCTCGTCTGCGGCGCCACGGGCGAAAACACTTTTCGCCATTGGCTCCTGGGAACTACCGCCCTGCGCCTACTGAGTACCGCAACCTCGCCAGTCCTCGTCGTCAAGCGAGCCCCCCGTGAGTCCTATAGCAAAATCCTCGTTCCGGTGGATTTTTCCCCCTCGTCGCTACGGGCAATCAAGCACGCACGATGTATTGCTCCTGAGGCAAAAATCGTGCTTTTGCACGTATTCGAAGTTCCGTTCGAAGGGCTGCTGCATTACGCCAGCGTTGATGACGACATCATCCACCGTTATCGTGTCGCCGCTAAACAGGACGTCACTCAGAAACTCCATGATTTATGCCAGAAGGCAGAGATAGCGCAGCTCTCCCCGCATGTGGTAATCCGGCATGGCAATCCGTTTTCGTGCATTCTGGAGCAGGAACAGGAGCAGGATTGCGATTTGATCGTCATGGGGAAAACAGGTGACAATGTCATCGAAAAACTGCTTCTCGGCGGTGTCACCAAACACGTTCTCGATGAGTCTCAATGCGATGTGTTTGTATCCGTATAACCCCTGACCTGAGACCAATTATCCGGTCAGGGAGAAATACGCTGCCCTCCGCTCCCCTTCAGCCAAAGCCGGCTGGAGCATCGAGGGAAAGAACCGAAGGGATCAGGCGGCTTTTCTGAAGCGCTCCGTTTTCTGCCATTCGATCGTCCGCCCGGAGACACGGTCGACGAACGCCTGCCACGCGCCAACACTGGTGTACCACAGGCTGAATACGAAATAGTAGAAAAAATAGGGCAGCAAATGGATTCTCCGCGTCGAGCCATCCAGAATGGAGGCCACGCCGAGTTCGTAGAACGGTGCAAAATTGCCGATGCAGCCGAATAACAGTGAAAAGAGAACCGGAACTATCCCCGTCAGTAAACTATTTTCGCCCACGAAGAGGAGCGTCAGCATGGAAAACCAGCTTACCCACCAGAGCAATGGCAAAAGATAAACGAGGAGTAGCAAAATCCCATCCACCTTTTCCCGAAAACGCATGTTCTTGGCACGCAGGAATGGCCAGAGATAGGCGAAAAGAACCTGATTGTGCCCCCGACTCCAGCGGCGAATCTGGTTGGCGCGTATCTGCCATGTTTCGGGAGCTTCTTCATAGCACTCTGCCCGATTGGCATAAGCAACTTTCCAGCCGTTCATGAGGAGACGAAAAGTAAGTTCGGTGTCTTCAGCCAAAACGGCCCCGTTGAAACCGCCAAGATCGAGAACGGTTTTTTTCCGAAAACCTCCGACAGTCCCTCCGTACTGCGCAATCAGCCTCATGTTGTATCTGGCCTGCTGATCGACCTGATAGCCCCCGGACCGCTCGATATCCTCAAGACGCGTCAACAGGTTCGCCCCGGCGTTGACCGGGACCACACGCCCCATGACGGCGCCGACATCCGCATCCTTGAAACAGACGGCGAGCGAACGGATGATGTCTCTCGGAGGGATGTAGTCCGCATCGAACACCAAGACGATATCGCCCTTGGCCATCTTCAAAGCATCGTTCAAGGCATGCTGCTTGCCGCGTGGCCCGGTATACCGATGGAAGGCCGTCAGCGTCGGCCACTCGTCGGGATTCTGCCGCGCCTTTTCGACATAGCCGTCGATTATCTCCTGGGTTCGATCCAGCGAGTGGTCGTTGACAGCAATGACTTCAAGCTTGTCGCGCGGGTAATAGCTCTGCTGCAGCGCATTCATGATGTTGTCGATGACCTTTTCTTCGTTGTGCATGGGAACGAAGACGGTGACACTCAGGAAATCATCATCGGTAATGTCGTTGTACGAGATCCTCTGCTCTCCGAACAAGCGATTGAACGTAAACATGTAGTGCCTGATGAAATAGGCAATGATGACGAGCAGTACGAAAGCCAGATAGCTTTTCAGTAGAAATACGATTATGCCCAGCGCCATAGCTTCGTATCCTTTGCGATACGGCCGGAGACTTCACTGACCGTCACTGAGAACAGACATACCATATAGAGGATATCCGGGAGGGAGCACAATATCAGGATGATCAGCGGAATCACCAGATAGGTCCCATAGGTGCATAAGACCATGAAAACCAGGTACTTGAAGACATAGAGCAGCATCAGCACGCATTCGAAAAAAACGATGTAGCAGATCTTTCGCAGCAGACTGACGGGCAAGGGAAACAACACAAGCCAGAAAATGACGGGCAGCCCGGTTTCCACAAGGACGGAAACGGTCGTGAATAACTCGCTGAGAGATGCCGGCCTGTAGGTGAAGTACTCGGGAATCAGCAAAAACAGCAACGCAAAAAATGCAGGTGCCGTCAACAGCAGATTGATCAGGATGACGAGCGGCAGCGAAATCGGCAGTTTCTTGAGAAAAAACAGCGACAACAGAGAACAAGCAATGACAATGAGGCAGACCGATGTCGACGGCGATGCGATAGGCACCACCAGGAAATGAAAACTCGTCGAACTCCAGAAGGCGAGCGGATGAACCGCCGAACTATCCAGAGGCACCTCAAACAGCTGAGACAACCACAGTGATATTTCCAGAGTAAACCCGGGCAATAAATAAATCTTCGCAACAAGGATCAGCAAAACAACGAACAGCGTAATAGCCGAAGACTCTTTCATGCTGCGCGTCAGCTTGATCCTCCGGTACGAACGGTGCAGGGCGATGGTCTGCTTTACATCCGCAGTACCAGCCGGTTTGCGCGAAAATATCATGTCTTTCTGTCAGGTTCTGTTGCCACAGCATGAAACTGGAGGCAGGCGTCGTACGGATTCATGTTCTACGTATTTCAAAAGTAGAAGAACAACCCCGCGCCTCCGCTTTTTCCATCGTAAGCGCCGTCCACCCTGACCGCGCCGGCCTGAAGCCAAAAACCCCAGTCATCCCGGACCCAGTGGCGGTGCCTTAACAGAATGGATTTCGATGTACGCTGAACGGACTCCGGCGAATCAAGGTAAGTGGCCATATAAGCCTGATTGCCCCACGAATAGATAATGGTGTTGAGATACTTATACCAGTATCCCTGGTCTGCGCTGACGGACTGCGAGTGCGATTTCAGACTGCCGGGGTTGCTGATGTTGTGAAAATAACGATAGGAGAGGATGAGTCCGTCTCCGTAGTGGGTAAAACCCGTCGAATATATGGTGTCCGAATTCGGGGTGTAATAATCAATATACGTCGCCCCCAAGGTCCAAACCCATTTTTTCTCTTCGTCGAATTTGTAATTGAAATCGTGGTCCGCACGGAATTTCGGGAGGTAATCTACATTGGTTCCCTTGGACAGGCTGGTATAGGTATACAGGCGCTCGGTCCAGTCTTTGTAGAGACCTCCGACTATCTGCTCGGCCCCGCCATCGCCTTTCTTTCTGTTGTAGCCATTGAGCTCGAAATAGGCGGAGTATCCATCTCCGATCCGGGTATAGCGCATTCCACCGGAATCCCAGTTGCCGTTCCCGTCCGTAATGGCTTCCCTGTTGCCGTAGAATTCGATCAGGTTGCGCTTTTTCTCGTCGTCAGAAGGAGTCTGTACGCGGCGAGCCTCGGTCGCCTCGGCTTCCCCCTTGAGCGTCTGCGCATGACACAACGAAGGCTGCAATACGATAGCCAGCGAACTCAGTGCCAGATATATCCGGTTTCTATGCTGTGTTTTCATAATGGAGGACGATTAGGGACATCGTTTGTTGATCATCTCGGCGCACGGGTGAAAAAACGTGCGACTCCTCAATATCCGCGTATTCACGTAACCCTGCCATGTTCACAAGTGACTGCACCGTAAATAGTGACGTCGCTACGCAATACGATTCCAGTTCTACATACCACCGAACGGATTTTTCCTTCCGCCCCAACAGAACTTCCTGAAGACAGGGTAATTTTTCCCTGCGAGAAAATATTGCCGAGTATCTTGCTGTCCATGCCGACAAGCACGTCGCCCTCGGCCACGATAGTGCCATGCACAACCGCGCCGGCCTCCATTTCAACGTTGCTGTATGCCTTTATGTCTCCAAAAACCTCGCAACCGGCGCCCAGGCGGAGATTCTGTTTGGAAACGATGTTCGTCTCGATCCTGGCGTTGGATGGAACAGAAAACAATTCAGGGGAAGCAACGAGGCTCGTCTCCCTGATGTCGCCGCCCTGACTGTCAGCCTCGGAGGCAATTCGGCTATACGTCTTTATCGGAGAGCCGTACAGGTTAACAAAGGTCGTTCCGATGGCCAAATGCAGGAACCCTTTGCACGCGGTGCTTCGGCCGAGCCTGCATGATGCAGCGGTGATAAGCGAGTTGCCGCGGACATCGACCCAGCGGATCACCCGCGAATCTTTTCCGAGAGAAAGGTTGCCATGGCATAAAATGGCCTGCATTCGCACGCCGTCGCCGATGGTGGCGTTGCCCGACGTAAAGACTTCTTTTCTGAATGACGCCCTGTCGACCGTTTGCATATTGCCATCGACATAAATAAGCATGTTGTGCGACGTCGATTCGCAATCCCAGTTGGGCTCTGAAACAATGAGCACTTTTTCTGGCCGCGATAGCACGATCTCCTGTTCGCTACGCCCGGAGGGAAATTCCTTCGGCATCCCTTTCTGCAGCAAGCCATAAAAACTGTCCCCGAAAAAGAAGGGATTTTTCTGGTAATTGCCATCGATACGCAGGGGCTTGTCGTCTTTTGGACGACGCAGCTCCAGCCAGCCCGGAATGAAAGGAAGCACACCGATAAAAACGGCGCCGCAAACTATCAGAAAAATTGTTGTATTCGACACAGTTTTAGGCGGATTGCACCGATATAAACGATTCCTGGATATGATCGACGATCCGTTCGGAAGCCTGACCATCGCCAAATGGATTGGGTTTCTGAGTCATTTCGGCAAAGGCCGCCGGGTCGTTGAGCAAACGCATGGTTTCCGATACGATTTTTTGCGGATCGGTTCCCACCAGCAGGTTTACACCACTCTCGATGCCTTCCGGGCGCTCCGTTGTCTCCCGCATGATCAGAACGGGCTTGTTCAGCGAAGGCGCTTCCTCCTGTATTCCACCGGAATCGCTCAGGACCAGCTTGCAGGCTTCCATCAATCGGACGAAAGGCCGATGGGAAAGCGGTTCTTCAAGATAAATGTTGTCGATGCTGCCCAATTTATCGAGCACCGGGCCTCGGACATTGGGATTCATGTGCACAGGGTAAACGAGACAGGCATCCGGCAGCCTTTGCGCCAATTCGGCGAGGGCGCTGCAAATGTTGTCCAGACCCGGACCAAAACTGTCCCGCCTGTGGCTGGTCACCAGGATGATCATTTTTTGCTTCGCTATGGCCTCTTCGACCCTGCCGGGCAACGGCGGCACATTCTGGCGATTGGCTTCCCGCACCCACAGCAAGGCGTCAATCACGGTGTTGCCGGTGACGATAATCTGCTTATCGTTCACCTTGTCTTCCAGCAGATTTTTTCTCGATTGCTCAGTCGGGGCAAAATGCCACCTTGAAACCATGCCCGTAATGCGGCGATTCAATTCTTCCGGGAAAGGATTCTGAATATTCCACGTCCGCAGGCCAGCCTCGATGTGGGCGACCGGGATATTCAGATAGAAAGCACAAAGTGCCGCCACCTGCACGCTGGTGGTATCGCCCTGAACAAAGATGGCATCGGGACGAACCTGTTTCAAAAAATCGCTGACGGAAGTAAAGAGGCTGGCGCTCATATCGGCCAGCCCCTGGTTTTTCGTCATGATATTCAGATTAAGATCCGGCTCGAGATCGTAATCCTTGAGTGTCGCGGCAAGCATTTCCTTATGCTGGCCGGTCGAGCAGAGATAAGCCTCGAAATATTCCGGCCGGGACTTGAACGCCCTGACGACTGGGGCCACCTTGATCGCTTCAGGGCGCGTGCCAACGAAAAGAACGATTTTCTTCTTCTGCGCAGAGGGAACACGCTCGAAAAGCCGGTGACGTTCGCCGCAATCCAACAGCCCCCAGTCTTGTATTGTTTCCTGACCCAACACTTTCTTATTTTGCATGATCAATCCATCCAATGGCTGCCATACTAACCACGATAACATAAATTAATATTTAAAAATAGTTAATTACCCGATTCTCTTCACAGAAAACCTCACCTATCACTATAAAGAGATTCAAAGAATATCGGTGTGAAATATTAACCATTTGTTGTCGATATACACTTCCGCTGGCTTAAAGCGTGCTTTGTAATTCATTTTGCGGCAATCGCCGATCCAATAGCCCAGGTATAAGTAAGGCAGATCGTTGGCCAGGCACTGGCCAATCTGCCAAAGAATGCCGTAAGTGCCAAATCCTGCGGCGACATCCGGATTGAAAAACGTATAGACGGAGGAGAGGCCGTCATCCAGCACATCAACGATGCTCACCATGTGCAGTTCCCCGTTTTCCCTGAATTCAAAGAGTCTGGTATCGACGTGGCTTTGCAGGAAGAACTGCACATACTGTTCCCGGTCGTCCATGTCCATTCCTCCGCCCGAGTGCCGGCGAGCCTGGTAACGGAGATAAAGCTGGTAATGCGCCTCCTCATAGGCAAGCGGCAATTCGCGGACTTGTAGCGTAGCGTGTGCCTTCATGCAGCGCCGCTGACTCCGGTCCGGTACGAATTTCCTGACCGGAACGCGTATGGGAACGCAGGCGCGGCATCCATCGCAAGCTGGACGGTAGGCAAAACCGCCGCTACGTCGGAAACCATGACGGACGAGTTCGCTGTACGCGCTTGAATCGACCCACTGAGGAGGAACAGCCACCTGCGAAGCAGACAAACGTTCAGGCAGATAACTGCAGGTATTGGTCGCCGTGCGATATAAGCGCAGTGACGAAAGCGAAGGTATAAAATCGTCAAGGCGATCCATGATCGACTACTTCTTCAGTCTACAGCCAGTCAATTCCAACAACATTCCGCCGCATCTGCCGGCCATTGACCGCAAAGCGGCGGCATTGCCGTCAACGGTCTCAGCCGGGAGACAAAATCTTCCCGAGGGATCTCGCGTGCTCCCAGGGATGCCAGATGCGGCGTGTTCATCTGGCAATCGATCATGCCGAAACCGCAGTCGCCCAAAAAACGCACCAAATGCGCAAATGCGATTTTCGAAGCATCGGTAACCCGGGCAAACATGGATTCGCCATAAAACATTTTGCCAATGGCCATCCCGTAAAGACCGCCGACAAGTATCCCATCCACCCAGGTTTCGACTGAATGCGCGTAGCCAAGTTCATGTAGCCGGCAATAAGCGGCCTGAACCTCCGGCGTAATCCACGTTCCTGCCTGATCCCTGCGTCGTATTCCCGCGCATGACTTGATCACCGACTTGAAATTGCTGTCGAGACGAACCCGGTAGTCGGTGTTGCGCAAAGTCTTGCGCAGCGATCGCGAGACCCGGAACTCCGAAGGAAACAACACCATGCGCGGATCCGGGCTCCACCAGAGAATCGGCTCTCCCGGCGAATACCAGGGGAAGATACCATTGAGGTAGGCATGCACAATGCGCTGTGGCGTCAAATCGCCACCGGCGCACAGCAAGCCGTTTGGTTCACGCAGAGCCAGTTCGACAGGCGGAAAACCTTCCGCGCTTCCCAGCCAGGGGATCATCCTTACCCCTTGTTTTCAGAAGAGAATACGGCGATCCCGGCGGCTTCGGCCGTTGCCAGCTCAATAGCCGACCAGTCCAGCTTTCCACGCCCTTGGTCGAGTGCATCCTGAAGGCGCAGGAACAGGAAATCGGCCACTGGCATCGGCACCTTGGCGGCCGCCGCGGCCTCTCTTGCCAGGCGGATATCCTTCATCCCCAATTCGAGCGCAAAACCGGCCTGATCGTAGGCACGTTCTGCCAATATGCGTCCATAGTTCTGGTAAATCGGACAAGCGAAACTCGCATTCGCAAAAAAATCATGTATGGATTGGCGCTCGAGTCCGCTTTTCTCGCAAAGCGCCATGGCCTCGGCCATAGCCTCAATGGCTGAAAGAATCATGAAGTTACCGGACAGCTTGACGATGTTGGCAGCATAAGGCGAATCGCCGAATTCATGGATCCCCTGCCCCAACTCATCGAGAATCGGTTTGGCGCGCGCCCTCGCTGCTTCCGTTCCCGACAGGCAGATCCAAAGTTTTCTGGCAGCGGCAGCCTCGGGCCGGCCAAATACCGGAGCCGCCACGAAGAGGCTCCCTCTCCCCGCGTGCCTGGCCTCCAGATTGTGCGACGTTGCCGGCGATACGGTACTCATGGAAATATGCAAACCGCCCGGTCCAAGCGTGTCGACGAACCCCTCGGCACCCAGCGTCACCTCTTCAAGCGCGGCGTCATTGGAAAGCATGGTAATGACGATGCCGCCCGGAATAACGGCCTGCGCCGGGGAGTCAGCGATTCTCGCCCCCATGGCCGCCAGCGCTTCCGCCTTGTTCCGCGAACGGTTAAACACCGTGACGGCATGGCCACCGGCCAATAGATTCCTTGCAATCGGGCCACCCATGCTGCCCAGACCGATAACACTCACAGCACCTGCGTTCATTCTGCATTCTCCTGAACAATGGCGGAATTACGGATGGGAGTTTAGCCCCGATTCACGCCTCGAGGAGAGTTCAACCGGGTTGCCGCTCACTTGATTTCAAACTCGAAACTCACCGTTGCCTTGTCTTCAACAATCACGTTGAGTTGGCGGCGGCCGGCTGGCTCCTGCGGGCCTATGGACCACTCCCCGTAAATTCTGCCATCGACAGGCACCATCTGGCGCTGGCTGACCTGCGCGTGGCGTTCGAGCGGAATCACGATTTTCACGCCGTCCGGCGATTCCGTGCGTTCCTCGTTCACCCTGCTTGGCAGCAGATATTCCTCACGCACACTCAACGAACGCTTATTGGTGCGTACCTCGATCATCCATCCGTAATGCTGCCCTTCGCGATGCGGAATGATCTGCGCCGGCTCGAATACGACCCGTTTGGGATCACTGGCGTCGAAGACGCCGAATTCCGCGGCAACGATTTCGACCGTCGGCGAATCAGCCAGAACTGCTGGGGCATGCAGCCCCGCAACGGCCAGACACGAGGAAAAAACGAACTGCCGAAAATATCTTCCGCAAGAAACCGCCATCCAATTCATTTTGCATTTCACTTTCAATACCGCCCACACTGTCATTCACATAACAAAAACCGGAGAACGCCAAGGCAAAGCGGCAAGGCCATGCCTTTGCGTTTTCAAGAACGGCTACATTATCCTTGGGAATTAGGTTTTACAGTAGCCTTTGCTGTATGTAGCGCCGCCGACCCGTCGGCTCGCATTCCGCCACACAATGGCCAAAAGAATGCCGCCGATACTGATCGGCGCGGCGCACATCATGTACAGCTGGCCATCACGAAACTGAGATTTTTGGTTTTCAAATTAAAAAAAATACGCTATTAATTGAAGTGTAGGGCCATTGCCTTGCTATGAGTATCGAAAATGTAAGAAGAACAACAGATTTCAAGCCGGTTTCTGTTTTTGTAGACCATTTGTAGACCACTTCTCACGACGGAGGATCCACGATGAAACAGAACAGACTATGGTTGTACGTACTGATAGCGCCATTGGTAATGGCGCTGTCGTCCTTTCAGGCCATCGCGCAGCAGAATATCAAACGCAACGATTATTTCATTACGGTGCTGACCGGCCCTTCCAGCGGGATTTATTTCCCGATCGGCGGCGCCTTCTCCACCTATATCGGGACGTTGGGGTACAGAACGTCGGCGACCGCCACCGGCGCCACGGCAGAGAATATCAACGCCCTGCAGACCGGCCAGGGTGAATTGGCGATTGCCATGGCCGATTCGGTCATCCAGGCCGTCGACGCCTTCGGGGCGTACGAAGGGAAAAAGCCGGCAAAGAACCTGCGTGCAATGATGGGGCTTTGGCCCAACGTCTGCCAGATCGTAACCACGGCCGGTTCGGGGATCAAGTCGTTCACCGACCTCAAGGGCAAACGGATCGGCGTGGGCGCACCGAACTCCGGTGTGGAGCTCAATGCGCGCATGATGTTCGAAGCCCATAACATGACCTACAAGGATGTTCGCGTCGACTACCTGAACTATGGCGAAGCCATCGACCAGATGAAAAATGGCCTGATCGACGCGGCGTTCGTGACATCGGGACTTGGCAACGCGACCATACGCGAACTGGGCGTGACCGAGAAAATTGCTTTCGTGCCTGTCGATGGCGAGGCGAGGGATCGGCTGATCAAAAAGTATCCCTTCTACATCGAATCGACGATTCCAGCGGCTGTCTATGGTGCTGAAAAGGATACCCAGACGGTGGCCGTCATGAATATCATGCTGGTCGATGTCAAATTGCCCGCGGACGTGGTCTTCGATCTGCTGACGAACATTTACTCTCCCGCAGGTCTTGAGACCATCCAGGGGTCCCACTCCACCGCCAAGGCCAATATCAAGCCGGAAACCGCTTTGCGCGGCATCGTCGGCACATCGGTGCCACTCCATGACGGAGCAATGAAGTACTACAAGGAAAAAGGCCAGTTGAAGTAGGTAGGGGTACGGCATGCCGTACCTGCATCGGTTGCACAGTAGCCCCTGGCGAATACGCGGACATGTATTCGCCAGGGGCGTTACGCTGATTCTCTGCCTCCTGTGGCTCGGAGGATGTGCATCCAATCCTCCGCCAGAGGCAGTGTTGCGGATTTATGACTGGCGAACCGCATCGGTTCTCGTGGAAGTTCCCGCAAGAGTAGACGGCCGCCTGCTCTTTGCCTGGATCCATTCGCTGGAAAAGATTCCCTGGAATGAGTATTACCACATCGACGAGCACTACAACCTGATACTCGACGCGATTACCTTCCCCGCTTTCGGCGCAGGCATTCCCGAAGACAAGGGGCGCATCTGTTATGTGAAAGACGGCCTGATCCACATGGAAGAAATAGACCAGACCTTTGCCGAGCTTGTGTGGCTGAATTCGCACTCCGCAACGCGGGAAATCGCGCTCGATGATGTGCGGATCACCAGCGGAAGCGAGCTTCCCGAACATACCAGGTTGCGCCTGGTTATCGAGAAAAGGTGACCCAAATGGCGGAAAAAAAACAGGAAAACGGCGATACCGAAGCGAAAGCCCGTGTGAATACCGACCGGGATGCGTCGGACGAGGCCATTGCGAAGGCCATGACCGGCGAGCTGACCGAAGAACAGAGCGACCTGATCAAAAAACACGATAAAGAGTCCAGTGTACGCAAGCTGGAAAACTCCCGGATAGCCAAGATGTTCTACTTGGCTTGCATTGCCGTGACCTTGTACCACTTCGTCACATCGTTCATCGGGACGCCGGTCGTGCTCGAACATCGCTCGCTGCACGTTTCCATGATGCTTGCGCTTTGTTTCATCATGTATCCCTTCAGCAAGAAGAGCGACTACAAGAGAGCATCGTGGTGGGACTGGCTTTTGGTTGCCCTGTCCATATCGGTGGCGGTCTATGTCTGGGTGGACTATCTTGGCATAGTCGAGCGAGCCGGAATGCCCAACACGGCCGACTGTGTCGTAGCAACACTGCTGGTGGCGCTGGTGATCGAGGCTGCGAGGCGCTCGGCCGGCTGGGCTCTGCCCATACTGAGCCTTGTGTTCATTGCCTATGGTTTGTTCGGGCGTGAAATACCCGGCATATTCGGTCATCGGGGATATACCTGGCTGCAGCTTTCCAATCATTTCTTTGCCAATACCGAAGGCATATACGGCACTTCGGTCAGCGTGGCGGCGAGCTACATTTTCCTGTTCATTTTGTTCGGTACGGTCATGGGCAAGTCAGGCATGGGGGCGTTCTTCAACGATCTGGCCATGGCGCTGGCCGGACATACCAAGGGCGGGCCAGCCAAGGTGGCGGTCATTTCCTCCGGCATGCTAGGTTCCATCAACGGTTCCGCCGTCGCCAACGTGGTGACCACCGGAGCGTTTACGATCCCGCTCATGAAGAAAACCGGTTACTCCAAGGATTTTGCGGGCGCCGTGGAAGCCTCCGCGTCCGTTGGCGGGCAACTGCTTCCACCGGTGATGGGAGCCGCGGCCTTCATCATGGCGGAGATACTCAGCCTTCCCTACTCGACGATCATCGTCCATGCCGCCATTCCCGCTCTGCTGTATTATCTCGGCATCATCGTTCAGGTTCAGTTGCGTGCAGGGAAGACCAATCTTCACGGCCTACCGAAAGATCGCTTGCCTTTGGTAAGAAATGTGATGAAGGAGAGAGGGCATCTGCTGATCCCGATCTTTCTTTTGCTGTACCTCCTGCTTTTCTCCGGCACCACCGTCGTGTTTTCGGCAGTCATCACCATTGTGGCGACGATTCTCGTGTCGGCTGTGAAAAAAAATACCCGGATGAGCTTCAAGGACGTTTGCGACGCCTTTGCCGACGGTGCTACACAAACCGTGTCCGTAGCCATCGCCTGTGCTTGCGTGGGGATTATCATCGGCGTGACCTCCAAGACCGGCTTCGGTCTGACCATGGCCAACACCATCATTACCCTGGGCGGTAAAAGCATGGTCATCACGCTCATTTTTACGATGATCACCTGCATGGTCCTCGGTATGGGCGTGCCGTCCATACCCGCGTATATCATCACCGCCACCGTTGCCGCCCCGGCGCTTGCCAAGCTGGGGATTCCGGTGATCGCCGCCCATTTGTTCGCTTTTTATTACGCGATGTTCGCCAATCTCACGCCCCCGGTAGCGCTTGCCGCTTTCGCCGCAGCCGGGGTATCAGGCGGCGACCCCATGAGAACCGGTTTCGCGGCGGTAAAACTTGCCATCGCAGGTTTTATCGTACCCTACATGTTCGTATACTCGCCGCAACTGCTGTTGATCGACACCACGTTCCTGGAAGGCCTGCGTGTCACCCTCGGGGCATGCATGGGCGTGTTCATGCTTGGTGTTGCCGTGGAAGGCTACCTGTTCGCCAAAGTGAACGTCATATCGCGTTCCATCTCTTTCTGTGGCGCACTGGGATTGATCCATAGCGGTATCTATACTGACCTGGTGGGACTTGCAGTGCTGATCTTCCTGCTGGCATCCCAGTATTTCCTCGCCAGAAAAGGAAAACGTAAGCCCGCTGTATAGTCGCGATGAACCTGATGCTTTGACCGTTGTTGATCCTGCCCATAAATAGTCCCACGCGGCGTATTAGACGCGTGGGGGCTGCACTGCTTCAAGTTCGCATACCTTTTTGCCTGCACCGCTTCCCCTGTTTTTGTCGGTGGTTCTTGGCAGGGGTATATGGCGGATTCGGTTCGAAGTTTGGTGATTGAGAAACGATGGTATCTAAAGGGGGAATTTTCATGGAAAAAGACAACGAGGCCAAACTAAAGAATCAGGCGAATCACGAGCCCGAGGTCTTCGACGAAAATATAGCCAAAGCCATGGGCGGGGTGCTCACCGAAGAGCAGGAAAAACTCATCAAGGACCTTGACAAGGAAGCCAGCACGCGCACGCTGGCCAACCCCACGTTCGCCAAGCTGTTCTATCTTGCCTGCATCGGGGTGACCTTGTACCACTTCATCACCTCTTTTCTGGGCACGCCCGTGGTGCTGGTGCACCGTTCATTGCACGTTGGCATGATGCTTGCGCTGGGATTCATCATGTATCCTTTCGGCAAGAAGAGCAGCTACAAGCAGGTGTCGTGGGTGGATTGGGTGCTGATAGCGCTTTCCCTGGCCGTGCCGGCCTATGTCTGGTTCGACTACATGGGCGTGATTGAACGCGCGGGCATGCCCAATACACCTGACTTGCTGATGGCGACGCTGCTGGTGCTGCTGGTGCTGGAAGCATCGCGCCGCATGTCGGGCTGGGCGCTGCCCATTCTGGGCCTGATCTTCATCGCCTACGGCCTGTTCGGCCGCGGCATGCCGGGCATATTCGGCCACCGCGGCTACACCTGGATTCAGCTCTCCAACCACTTTTTCGCCAATACCGAGGGCATATACGGCACAACCGTCAGTGTGGCGGCCAGCTACATCTTCTTGTTCATCCTGTTCGGCACGGTGATGGGCAAATCGGGCATGGGCGCCTTTTTCAACGACCTGGCCATGGCGCTGGCCGGGCACACCAAGGGTGGCCCGGCCAAGGTGGCGGTCATCTCTTCCGGCCTGCTGGGGTCCATCAACGGATCGGCCGTGGCCAACGTGGTGACCACCGGCGCTTTCACCATTCCGCTGATGAAGCGCACAGGCTATTCCAAGAATTTCGCAGGAGCGGTGGAAGCTTCCGCATCCGTCGGCGGGCAGCTTCTGCCACCGGTCATGGGAGCGGCAGCCTTCATCATGGCGGAAATGATCAGCATACCGTATTCCACAATCATCATTCACGCGGCCATTCCTGCGCTTTTGTATTATCTGGGCATCATCGTCCAGGTGCAGTTGCGCGCCGGCAAAACCAATTTGCTGGGCCTGCCCAAAGACCGGCTGCCCAAGGTTGCGGCCGTCTTGAAAGACAAGGGGCACTTGCTGATTCCCATCTTTCTGCTGCTGTACCTGCTGCTTTTCTCGGGCACCACGGTGGTTTTCTCCGCCGTCATTACCATTGTCGCGACCATTGTAATCGCCGCCATGAGAAAGAACACCCGGATGAGCTTCAAGGATATTTGCGACGCCTTTGCCGACGGCGCCAAACAGACCGTCTCCGTGGCCATGGCCTGCGCCTGCGTGGGCATTATCATCGGCGTGACCTCCAAGACCGGTTTCGGCTTGACCATGGCCAACACCATCATCACGCTGGGCCAGGAAAGCCTGGTCGTTACGCTGATCTTCACAATGATAACCTGCATGATCCTGGGCATGGGGGTTCCCTCCATCCCGGCGTACATCATCACCGCCACCATCGCTGCCCCAGCCCTGGCCAAGCTGGGCATTCCAGCCATCTCCGCCCACCTGTTCTCGTTCTACTACGCGATGTTCGCCAACCTGACGCCCCCGGTGGCTCTGGCGGCCTTTGCAGCGGCGGGCCTCTCGGGCGGCGACCCCATGAAAACGGGCTTTTCGGCGGTGAAGCTGGCCATCGCGGGCTTCATCGTACCCTTCATGTTCATTTACTCTCCGCAACTTCTGTTGATAGACACCACGTTCCTGGAGGGGCTGCGCGTTACCATTGGGGCGTGCATGGGCGTGTTCATGATCGGCGTTGCCGTGGAAGGCTATCTATTCACCAAAGTGAATGTCGTTTCACGCCTGATTTCTTTCGTCGGCGCGCTGGGATTGATCGACAGCGGCATCTATACCGACCTGATGGGGCTCGCCGTGCTGATCTTCCTGCTGGCATCCCAGTATTTCCTTGCCAGGAACGGAGGAGTGAAACCTGCCCACATCGCTGACAGCCGTAGCCAGGACTGAGGCAGAACAGACGAACACCCCATATCGGTGCAGACACGACAACCATCGGACCTAACTCCCAATGGAGTTAGGTCCTAATAGGAACCGGATCAAGATACGGTTTCGCAATTCAGGTGCGCCCGGACGAACGCATCAGAACCCACAGCGCTCCCTCTCCGCCATCGGTAGCCGGCGCGTGGCAGAAGGCCAGCACATTCTTGCTGCGGGCCAGCCACCCCCTGACAAGCTGGCGCAGCACCCCGGCGCGGCCGGGCGAGCCGTGCCCCTGGCCATGCACGATACGGATGCAACGCTTGCCGGCCTGCAGCGATTCGGCCAAAAAGCGCGAGACTTCTTCGTGTGCCTCGTGCCGGTTGAGTCCGTGCAGGTCGATGTGGTTCTGGATCGTCCAGCGGCCTCGCCGCAAGTCGCGCAGTACGCTGCGAGGCAAACCCGCGCGAAGAAAGGAATCGGCATCGCCTATCGCCAGCAGGTCGTCGATTTCAAGCGGGCCATACAGCGACTCGACGATGGCCGCCTCCTCATCCAGTTCGCGCTGCCGGGGGCGCGGGGCGGGCTTGGGCCGCTCGTGCGCAACCCGCACGGCTTTCTTGAGCGGAACCGCCCCCTCGACTGCTGCATGAAAGTCGGCGAGTTCCTCGATGGATGGCTGACGGCTTTTGCTCATCTAAGTAATGGCACAATCGGAAACTCGAAAAGCGGCGGGATTTCCGAAAAACGCGGTTCGCGGCCCCCTCCGCTCACCCATTCATCAGTGCCGCTTTCGCTATTCCCCTATTTCTCCAGCGTGTCGAGATATTTCTCCGCATCCAGCGCTGCCATGCAGCCTGTGCCGGCGGAAGTACATGCCTGCCGGTAGATGTGATCCTGGACGTCGCCGGCGGCGAAAACCCCCGGAATCGAAGCCGCTGTGGCGTTTCCGTTGCGGCCGCCCTGGGTGATGATATAGCCGTTCTCCATATCGAGCTGGCCGGCAAACAGGTCGGTATTCGGCTTGTGCCCGATGGCGATGAATACACCGAGCAGCGGAATGTCTTCCGCACCGCCGGTCTTGACGTTTTTCAGGCGAATACTGGTGACGCCGCTCTTGTCGCCTAGGATGGCATCCAGCGTCGAATCCCATTTGATTGTGATTTTGCCGCTCTTTTCCTTCTCGAACAGCTTGTCCTGCAAGATTTTCTCGCCGCGCAGCTTGTCGCGGCGATGCACCAGCGTGACGTGGCTCGCGATATTGGCAAGATACAGCGCTTCTTCAATTGCCGTGTTGCCGCCGCCGACAACGGCGACCGGTTTGCCCTTGTAAAAGAAACCGTCGCAGGTGGCGCAGGCCGAAACGCCTCGGCCGGCGAATTCCTCTTCGGATGGCAGGCCGAGGTACTGAGCCGAAGCGCCGGTGGCGATGATCAACGCATCGCAGGTATAAGTACCCGAATCGCCAATCAATACGAAGGGTTTTTCGGTGAGCTTGGCGGTATGGATGTGGTCGAAAATGATCTCGGTCTCGAAACGGCGCGCGTGCTCCTCGAAGTTCTGCATCAGCTCCGGCCCCTGGATACCCTGAGCGGCCGCCGGCCAATTGTCGACATCGGTTGTCGTCATCAACTGCCCGCCTTGTGCCATTCCGGTAATGAGAACAGGTCTCAGATTGGCGCGCGCGGCATAGACGGCAGCCGTATAACCGGCGGGGCCGGATCCCAGGATGAGCAATTTGCAGTGGCGTGTTTGCGACATGGCGAGTCCTTTCTTTGTCAATGCCGTTGATTATAGCCAGAAGTTAATGCGGCGTTTCCTATCTACCATGTAAAATACACTCGTTATCACTGCATGGCAGAGTTATGCTATATAATTACGCCGACATATGTAGTACGTAAAAAGACCCACACCGGATTGGAGGAGGGAAAAAAATGACGACTGCTAGTAATCCCGTTGCCGGACGCTCGTTCCGCCTGTTGCTGCAGAACATTCCGTTGTTCGCCGGCCTTTCCGTCGAACAACTGGATCGGATTGCCCAGATGGCGGTGCTCCGTCAGGTGCAGCGCCACAAGACGATTGTTTACGCGGGAGCGGAAACGGATTCGCTGTTCATTATCGTCAGCGGCAGCGCCAAGGTCCTCAATCGTGACGAGGATGGCCGGGAAGTCATTTTGTCGGTGCTGGAAAACGGCGAGTGTTTTGGCGAAATGGGCCTGATCGACGGGTCGCCGCGTTCGGCCGATGTAGTTGCCAATGAATCGTGCGAACTGCTGGTGATCTCCAAGGCGGATTTTACGCGGGCGCTGTCCGAAAACGTCGACCTCTGCCTGAACATCATGAAGAGTCTGGTGCTGCGTTTGCGCGAAGCCAACCAGAAAATCGAAAGCCTGGCGCTGATGGATGTCTATGGTCGTGTTGCCAAGCTGCTGCTCGAGTACTCGGAAAAGGAAAACGGCGTGCGTATCGTTCGCCGCAAACTGACCAAGATGGACATGTCCAAGATGGTCGGCGCATCGCGCGAGATGGTCAGCCGCGTGATGAAGGATCTTGAGCAGCGTGGCTTTATCCGCTCCGAAAAGGGCGCCATCATCATCAACAAAGACTGAGCGTGCTGTATAGGTTTTCTGTTGTGGTTCTCTGCATAGTTTCGCCCATGTATCGCTGTGTGCCCTGCTCGCGGCTATAATTTCCTTTTACCCTGCGGTAATGGATATTGATGGCTGCGCAGTACAAAACTTCTGAAAGGCTGAAACGACCTTCGAAAACGCCGAGTCCCCTGCCGGAGAAACTCGGCATAATTCTCCAGGAATCGCGCTGGCTGGCGCTGATCGCGCTGGCCGGATTCCTCGGCTTGGCGCTGTGGGGTTTCCACCGCACCGATCCCGGCTGGTCGCATGCCGTTTCATCTTCCATGTTGCGCAATCCCACCGGCCGCGGCGGCGCTTGGCTCGCGGACCTGCTGCTTTATCTTTTCGGCCTTTCAGCATGGTGGTGGGTAATTCTGCTGCTGGCGATGGTCTGGTGGGGCTATCGCCGTCTGGATGGTTTGCGGCCTGCCGACCGCCGCCCGCTCTACATCGCCATGGCGGGATTTCTGCTGCTGATCGTGGCAAGCAGCGGCCTGGAAGCCCTGCGTTTTTATTCGCACAAGGCCGAGTTGCCCCTTGGGCCGGGAGGAATGCTCGGCAAGGGGCTGGGCGGCCTGTCCGTCCGCTACTTTGGCTATACCGGCGCGACCTTGGCGCTGATCGCCTCATGGGCGCTGGGCTGGAGCATCTTTTCGGGGATGTCGTGGCTGTCCGCCGCCGAACGCGTGGGCGGCTTGCTGGAAAGGCTGGTCACCGGCACGCGAAACCTGGTCGATGGCTGGCACGATCGCCGCATCGGCCGCGAAATTGCCCGCGAACGCGAAGCCGTGGTCGAAGACGGGAAGCGCCGCGAGGAAGCGCGCGAGCCGATCCTGATCCAGCCGCCTCTGCCCGAGGCCCCTGTGCCGGCCAAGGTCGAAAAACGCATCGTCCGCGAGCGCCAGACGCCGTTGTTCCCGGAAGCCGTCGAAGGGGGTCTGCTGCCTCCCATGCACCTGCTGGAGGAACCTGCGGTGCAGACCGATGTTATCAGCGCCGAAACGCTGGAATTCACTTCGCGCCTGATCGAGCGCAAACTGGCCGACTTCGGCGTGCAGGTTCAGGTTCTGGCCGCCTACCCCGGCCCGGTAGTCACGCGTTACGAAATCGAGCCGGCCGTCGGCGTCAAGGGCTCGCAGATCGTCAATCTGTCCAAGGATGTGGCGCGCTCGCTGTCGATGGTGTCGATCCGCGTCGTCGAAACCGTACCCGGCAAATCGTGCATGGCGCTGGAACTGCCGAACGCCAAGCGGCAGATCGTAAGGCTCTCGGAAATCATTTCGAGCCACGAATACCACAATATGTCCTCGCCGCTGGCAATGACGCTGGGCAAGGACATCGGCGGCCACCCGGTCGTCGTCGATCTCGCCAAGATGCCGCATTTGCTGGTGGCCGGAACGACCGGTTCGGGCAAATCGGTCGGCGTCAATGCGATGATCCTGTCGCTGCTGTACAAATCGGAGCCCGACAAGGTACGGCTGATCCTGGTCGACCCGAAGATGCTGGAGTTGTCGATCTACGAAGGCATTCCGCACCTGCTGGCGCCGGTCGTCGTGGACATGAAGCAGGCGGCCAACGCGCTCAACTGGTGCGTCGGCGAGATGGAGAAGCGCTACAAGCTGATGTCGGCGATGGGTGTGCGCAACATCGCCGGCTTCAACCATCGCATCAGGGACGCGGAAAAACAGGGCGAGAAACTGCCGAACCCCATGTCGCTGACGCCGGAGTCGCCCGAACCGCTGACGTCGCTGCCGCATATCGTGGTGGTGATAGATGAGCTGGCCGACCTGATGATGGTGGCCGGCAAGAAGGTCGAACAGTTGATTGCCCGGCTGGCCCAGAAAGCGCGCGCGGCGGGCATCCACCTGATCCTGGCGACGCAGCGGCCATCGGTGGACGTGATTACCGGCCTGATCAAGGCCAATATCCCGACGCGCATTTCCTTCCAGGTATCCTCGAAGATCGATTCGCGCACAATCCTCGATCAAATGGGCGCCGAAGCGCTGCTCGGCCAGGGCGACATGCTCTACCTCGCGCCCGGCACGGGCTATCCGACACGCGTGCATGGCGCGTTTGTCGCCGATGACGAAGTGCACCGTGTCGTCGATTATCTGAAGAAGGTCGGCACGCCGGACTACGTCGAAGGCGTATTGAGCGGCGGCGGTTTTGACGATGAAGATGGCGGCGGCAACGGTGGTGGCGAAGGAGACAACGGCGATGCCGAGTCCGATCCGCTTTACGATCAGGCCGTCGAGATCGTTCTGAAGAACCGCAGGGCGTCGATTTCGCTGGTGCAGCGGCATCTGCGCATCGGCTACAACCGTTCGGCACGCCTGATCGAGGCGATGGAAAAGGCCGGCCTCGTATCAACCATGGATGCGCGCGGCGGACGTGAAGTCCTGGCGCGCCGGGAAGAAGCCTGATGAAACGCTTTCTGTTGACCGCATTGGCCTGCTGCCCGCTGATCCTGTCCCTGCCTGCACAGGCAAGCGCCATCGACAAGCTGCATCGCTTTCTCGAAACGACGAAAACCCTGCGCGCCGATTTCTCGCAAATCGTGGTGGCAAAAAACGGCAAAAAACCGCAGCATTCGGCAGGTGTCATGATGATTTCCCGGCCCGGCAAATTCCGCTGGCAGATCGATAAGCCCTACGAGCAGTTGCTGGTCGGCGACGGGGAGAAGATCTGGATCTACGACCCGGATCTGCGGCAGGTGACGGTCAAGAAAATGGACGCGACGCTGGGCAGCACGCCGGCCGCATTGCTGGTCGGTTCAAACAGCCTGGAAAAAAGTTTCGATCTGCACGAAATCGGCGAGCGCGAAGGCATGGAGTGGCTGGAAGCCATACCGAAATCGACCGAGAGCGGCTTCGAGAAACTGCAGCTCGGATTTGACGGCGAGGGCCTGAAGGCCATGGAGCTGTACGACAATTTCGGGCAGACGACCTCGCTGTATTTCTCCAACGTGCAGCGCAATCCGGCGCTGCCGCCCGCCAACTTCCAATTCACGCCGCCAGCCGGCGCCGATGTCCTTGGTGAATGATCTTTTTTCCCAGCCTCATCCCGTGCCGCTGGCCGAAGCGCTGCGGCCGAAGACGCTTGATGAGGTGATCGGGCAGCAGCACTTGCTGGGTCCCGGCAAGCCCCTGCGCCTCGCCTTCGAGGCGCGCAAACCGCATTCGCTGATCTTCTGGGGCCCACCCGGCGTCGGCAAAACGACGCTGGCGCGGCTGATGGCCGATGCCTTCGATGCCGAATTCCTGGCGCTTTCCGCGGTATTTTCCGGGGTCAAGGATATCCGCGAGGCCGTGGCCCGCGCCGAAGCCATTCGCGCGCAACGAGGCCGGCCAACCATCCTTTTCGTCGACGAAGTGCATCGCTTCAACAAGGCGCAGCAGGATGCCTTTCTGCCATATGTCGAGGAAGGACTGCTGACACTGGTCGGTGCAACGACTGAGAATCCCTCCTTTGAAGTCAATTCGGCCCTGCTGTCGCGGGCTTCGGTCTACGTGCTCAACCCCCTGTCGGAAGAGGAAATGGGGCAATTGTTCGAGCGCGCCTGCAGCAAGGCGCTGCAGGGGTTTTCGTTCGACGACGAGGCGCGCGACCGGCTGATCGGCCACGCCGACGGCGACGCCCGGCGCCTCATCAACCTGCTCGAACAGACGCAGACGGCGGCGCTGACGGCAAAGCGGATGCATATCGACGGCACTTTCATCGACAACACGCTGGCGCAGAGCCTGCGCCGTTTCGACAAGGGCGGCGAAGCGTTCTACGACCAGATATCGGCATTGCACAAATCGGTGCGCGGCTCGAATCCCGATGCCGCTTTGTACTGGTTCTGCCGCATGCTCGACGGCGGCGCCGATCCGCGTTATCTCGCGCGGCGCGTCGTGCGCATGGCATGGGAAGATGTCGGCCTGGCTGATCCGCGCGCCGCGCAGGTCGCCATGGCCGCCGCCGAAACGTATGAGCGCCTAGGCTCGCCCGAAGGCGAATTGGCGCTCGCCGAAGCGGTCATCTACATGGCCATGGCGGCCAAGTCGAACGCCTCCTACCTCGCGTATAATGCCGCACGGTCGTTCATCGCCAAGGATGGTTCGCGGCCGGTGCCGCTGCATCTGCGCAACGCGCCGACCAAGCTGATGAAGGAACTCGATTACGGCAAGAACTACCGCTATGCGCATGATGAGGCGGAAGCCTATGCGGCCGGTGAGAGTTACCTTCCCGAGGGCATGCCGCCGGTCGAATGGTATCGCCCGGTCGATCGCGGGCTGGAGATCAAGATCGCCGAGAAGCTCGCACACCTGCGCGAGCTGGACCAGGCAGCGCTGAAGAACACGAAGAATTCACAGGAAACCAAAAACTCAAAGGACTGATCATGCTTGACATACAACTGCTGCGAACCAACATCGATGCCGTCCGCGACAAGCTCGGCACGCGCGGCTACACGCTCGACGTAGCCACCTTCCAGAAGCTGGAGGCGGAGCGCAAGACCCTGCAGACGCGGACCCAGGATCTGCAGGCCAGCCGCAACAGCCTGTCCAAGCAGATCGGCCAGTTGAAGGGCAAAGGCGAGGACGCCTCGGCGGTGATGGCCGAAGTCGCCAAGCTGAAAGACGAACTGGAAGCCAATGAGCAACGCCTCGGCGAACTGCTCAAGGAAATGGAAGCCTTCATCGCCACGATTCCCAACACGCCGCAGGACAGCGTGCCGGTCGGCAAATCGGAAGCGGACAATGCCGAACAGAAGCGCTGGGGGGCGCCGCGTACTTTCGACTTCCCGGTCAAGGATCACGTCGATCTCGGCGAGGGGCTGGGACAAATCGATTTTTCAACGGCGGCCAAAATCGCCGGCGCACGCTTCTCGCTGCTCAAAGGACCGATCGCCCGCATGCATCGCGCCCTAGCGCAATTCATGCTCGACGTGCATACGGCCGAACACGGCTACACCGAAGTTTACGCGCCCTACCTCGTCAACGCCGACAGCATGTTCGGCACCGGCCAACTGCCGAAATTCGAAGCCGATCTGTTCAAGATCCCCCGCGCCGACGCCGACCCGCTCTACCTGATCCCTACGGCGGAAGTGCCTGTGACCAACATCGTGCGCGATGAAATCCTGGCGCAGGACGCGCTGCCGCTGAAACTCGTCTGCCATACGCCGTGCTTCCGCTCCGAGGCCGGCTCCTACGGCAAGGATACGCGCGGCATGATCCGCCAGCACCAGTTCGACAAGGTCGAGTTGGTACAGATCGTCGCCGCCGAAAAGTCGAACGAGGCGCACGAGGATCTCACGAGCCACGCCGAAGCCATTCTCGAAAAGCTCGATCTGCCGTATCGCCGTGTCGTTCTGTGCACCGGAGATATGGGTTTCTCCTCGGCCAAGACCTACGATCTCGAAGTCTGGCTGCCGGGACAGAATGCCTATCGCGAAATCTCCTCCTGCTCCAACTTCGAAGCCTTCCAGGCCCGGCGCATGCAGGCGCGCTGCCGCAACGAGAAGAACAAGACCGAATTGGTGCACACGCTCAACGGCTCAGGGCTTGCCGTTGGCCGCACGCTCGTCGCCATCCTGGAAAACTATCAGAACGCCGACGGCAGCATTACCATCCCGATGGCGCTACGTCCCTACATGGGCGGCGCTGAGAAAATTCCGTCCATCGTTTGAAAACGGCAATGTAAATACAGACGGAGAACGAACAGCAAACGGCAAATAGCAAAAACGCCGTAGCAATCCACCGAGTTATGCTAGAATGCGCGGCTTATCGGAGAGGTGGCAGAGTGGTCGATTGTACCTGACTCGAAATCAGGCGATGTCTTACGGCATCCGAGGGTTCGAATCCCTCCCTCTCCGCCAGTAAAACATATAAAAATCAAATAGTTATTACTTTTCGTCAGGCTATAGAATTGCTTGTATTTTAGGCAGTTTTTGCTAAGTCTCCGCAACTAATCTCCGCAACCCCCAGCTATTATTTCCTTAGCGCGTAGGTTTTACCCGTTCGCCAACACGCCGGTAAACAGTTTTGGTGATCTGTTTATCAGAGTGCCCCAGCAGCTTCGACGCGGCGCTCAGGTCTTCTATTTCGCTTGCCGCTTTGGGGCGAGCATCGCGAAATTGAAACAGTTTGATGCGTTGCGCCAAGTCATCCTTGCCTTCGGCGATGGCTTCCCGAATGGCAGCAGCGCGAGACGCAACGAAGCGAATTCGTAGCATCCCTTTCGTCATCCTGCGACCATCTGGTGTCGCGAGCAAGTAAATGCTTCGCACCAAGCGAGATCGTATGCGGTCAATTACTCGGCCAAGTTCAGACCGCTCTCCACTGTCTCGATCAGTTAACTGAATGGCTAAATATTTCCCCGTTTTGCTCTGCCTTACCATCAGAGCATCATCTACGATATGCCGCTCGGTGAAACGTAGGACATCGCCAGGACGTTGCCCGCTGAGGTACGCCAAATCCATGGCATCGCGCAGGTCTTGTTCCGCGCATTTGTACACTGCGCCCCAGACCTGCGCGTCCGCGTAAAAATCACGCGCCTGCTCTTTGTTTTTGGCAACGCCTTGGCAAGGATTCGTTTTTGACGTGTAGCCCCATTCGCGGGCTTTATTGAATATGTGGCTGAACAGTGCAAGTTCGCGGTTTGCAGCTACCGTGGCACGCTTAGCAGGGATCACTGTACCGTTTTTGAGTGTTCTTGCTTTTGTCATGCGCGCATCACGATAGCTAGCAATGTGCTGCGGTGTAACAGCATCGACTGGGGCCGTAGCAAACACTTTCCGCAGGGTTGCTAGCTCTGCCCGGTTGAGCAATTGCGTCTTGGGCGATTTGGTCGGAACAATTTCGTGTTCATATCGGTTAAAAATCACCGCCATGGTGCCAGCTTCCACCGGCACCGGCTTGCATTCGAAATCTGCCCACTTACGTTTCGCCTCGTTTAAATCGCTGCCGAGCGGGATCTCTATTCTTTTTCCGTTTGCATCACGCCCGTTGTAGTAGAAGCCGACCCACTGCCTTCCGCTTGCAAGTCGCTTCGTACGACGTAGCATTCGTGGCGGCAGATCTCTAGCTGTGGATTTTGGTCGCATCGTAAAAGAATACTCCCATTACCGTTACTGAATGCCCGAATAATCAGGCACCCAACCTCCAGTTGTCACAATAGTTGATGGTGTGATGCCAGCCAGCTTCAATCGGGCATACAGTCTGCCGACGACCGCTTCACCCGCCCTGTTCTTATGGAACAGCCAACCGTTGCTCGATAACCACTCAATCTGATCGCTTTTGCGCGCGCAGCCAGTAATCTGCATCAGCTCGGCAGCGGTCAGCGTTTCGCTCTCGATCGGTATTTCGAAAATAGCGCTCATGCTATGCCGGCAGCGAAACAACAGGAAATTGAGAAGTAAATGCACTGGCCGCGACCAGTGGAGCGGGATTCTTATACTTTCCGTGATTACCGCATCCTTGCTCGTCTTCTTCGAGCAACGCAGCTATTGCACTCAAGCTCGTACGTCCCGGTTTTCCGGGAATTCGCGAAAATATTGCTTTTTCGCGCGCAATTCCAATCCGCGCGAGCCTCTCCTGGGCTTCGTGATGTGTTCTAGGGTTGCGTGGGAGCAGCCCGGCAGTTCGCCAACGATATAACGTCGGCAAACTTATATAAAGCCAACCGGCGATGCGTTTGTCATTTACGCGCATCGCGGACACTTCATTGGTTTCAGTCACGCCTGGGCGGTGCTGATGGGACATAGGAACCCGCATCACGGCTACTTCGCAAGCAACTGGTGATTCAAGCATCTTTTTGCCTTTCGAATTTGATGCGTAATTTTCGGCAAAAAATTTACCCGACGGAAGGCGGAAATTACGTCAAAAATGGTGGCTTAGGCGTAGTAGTGGATCGTCAGCAAGAGTTTTTGCTGATTTTTTGATGAACAACCCTGCAAACGCTGTCGCTCTTCGAGCGACATCCACCGCAAGCAGCGGGGAATTAGACCCGAAGAGATTAAAACCCTCGTCTGCGGTTCGATCTCCCAGAGCATGAACTTTAAGCGAGGCCGAGCAAATGCTCGCGATAGGCGTTGGAAGTGGCGGCGATGAATCGTCGCGCCTTGATGCCGCCCTGGCGTTTGATGGGATCGAGGCGGATGAGATTGCGGGTGATGCGCTTGAGTAGCGCCAGGTTATGGGCGGCATGCCGGGTGCGGGCACGCATCTGGTCATCGGCGAAACACATATCCATGCACCAGTGCAGGCGGTTCTCCACTGACCAATCTGCGCCTGACGCTCGGTCGCCATCCGCTCGGCCTGTTGCGCCCCCTACTGGCAAAATAACGCCACGGCGGCGGCGCTACGCGATTACGAGCACAACCGGCCGGCGCGCTGCGCCGGCATCGTGACCGGGCGCCAGCGTCCGGGTACCGCCAGCGGAGTGATCTTTCTGACGCTGGAAGACGAGACCGGGTCGGCCAACGTGATCGTGCATGCCTCGTTGGCAGAACGGCAGCGGCGCGAGCTGCTGGGCTCACCGCTGCTGGGCGTCTTACAGCGCGAGGGCGAAGTGGTGCATCTGATCGCCAAGCTGCTGATGGATCATTCGGCCTGGCTGGGGCGGTTGCAGACGAATAGCAGAGATTTTCGGTGAGAGAAGGCGATCCATTCGCCAGCACTCCGTTTCACCTATCCATGCCTACAGAATATGTCTATTGATAACTCTCATATTCTGTCAGAAACCCAACAGTGGAAAAAATTTCGGTCACACTCACAACCAGCAATTACGGCAAGTCAAAAAAACGGAAACAACCGATTTACCGAACAATTTTTTGAACAACAAGGACGATAATCCATGAAAAAGGACACGCCCCCCCCTCTCGTTCCAACCAAACCGTTCTCTGAGAACGAACGGATCCCGATCTGCGGGAAGCGCATTACTGATTTTTGGATGGAGATCGACTGGATGACCATGATCAATTTACATAAACCGCATCTGAGGCTGAATTTCGAGAGCCATGATGATTGGCTTCTCTTCGACCAGATCGACATCCTGGCTGAAAACATGGACGTCGATTTTGCGGACGCGGCCCATTGGGTGTTGCGCCGAGTATGGGGAGAAAATTTCGAGGCCGCGCGCGCGATGCAAGCAATGTGTCGTCCCTGGGATGACGATATGTTGTACACATGTCGCGTTGTAGCGCTTCAATTCAGTAAGCACCTCTACCCGAACGACAATACACTCTACCATCTCGATCATTTGGTTCATTCGCTGCTGCGGACCGATGACGAGGTGTTGCACGAAGCGAACGGACACAAATCTTTGCCGTGTTGAATTACACACGCTTACACAAAAGCATGCAAAAGCGCACAGACGAAATGATAGCCGCGGCGTAGAGTACGACCATTGCTTCAGCGTTCTCCGCCGACAATGTTTGACCCTCCCTGACCCATCGCCAATGATGGGATTTCAATCCTGTGCCACACCGGTACGGGATTTTTTTCGTACTCTCGCCGAAATCTTCTTCTCCTATCGTCGGCGACTGGCGAGGATTCTTTTACTGACGTTGTGCTATCGGTTCTCCGCTGTCCAACCAAGGCGTTCCAGAGATCTCCGGCTGGGCCTCCAATAGTGCAACTTCGGCGCCTGTCTCCGATCGGATCGAGCGCACGATGTCGAGCATCGTCTTCTCCGTCCACTCTTCAGGCGTGCCGACAACTGCGTTTGCCATGTCCCGGCTGATCTGGAATATCCCCCCCGTCTGTTTCGTAAACACCGCATAAAGATCCAGGTGATACCCGTCCTTGTATCGAAAGAGACACGCCGTCAAATTCAGCGAATTGCTCCCCGTAATCGTGCGTTGCGCTTTCGCCGTCCAGCTCGCACCCTCGCAAGTCGCCATGCGCAACCCCAGTGAACCTCCAGCACCAGCCAATGCTGCCAGCGGCGACCCTGCCAATGGGTTGACCAGCTTGAATCGTCCCGGCGCTTCCGGAACGCCGCCAGTGGCGGGAATCGGGGTGGCCTCCTGCGCGTTGTTCACATTACGTCCCAGGCCGTTACTGGCCGCCCTGGCAACGATCTGTCTCGACGCCGTCGTTTTGACGTCGAAAATCCGGTAATACTCCACTGTCTGATTTTTCTGAGCCAGGTAATTATTCGTGGTACCGCATCCTGACAGTGCAAATAGGGAAATGGACGTTAACACCAGCACGGACAATTTCATAAGAACTCTCTCCGATCGAATGTTGTTGGAAAAGCCTTTTACAAAGCCTGTTTTTTGGATGGCGATAAATAGAGGTATATGTACCCTTATTTGTCGCCATCATAACGAAATCGCTCCAGCGGAGTAGGATTTTTTGATCCCAAAAGAAAAAAAGGGGGTATTGCCGATTGCCAGGATCAGCGGATCATCTCGTGTTCTTTATTTTCCGATAACGGGCCCGCGCGTGAAAAAATTCCGCGTAACGCGGTGGCGGATTGGAGATGTACCGTGGTGTGTGTGAAACGCTCTGTTACCAGTCGTTGTCAAAAGATGAGGACGAACCGCAGGATGAAAAGGAGTCGAAAGAGGATGAACTGAAGGACGATGAAAAATCGTTCGAATTGTTCATGCAATAGGGATTTCCAGCGACATCCACGCTGCTCATGCCATCGACCATCGGCAACCCGCTTGCCGGATTGATAGTGAAATCGTCGATCGAGCTGTCTATAGCCGTTATTGACAGTGAGTTCGAAGAAAACAGCTCGGAAAACCAGTGGAAAATACGCATTTGCGCTCCTCTATCTGTCAGTGAGTGATCCAAATTCTGCAGGGTGATGCAGTGGCCTGAAACAATAGAGGTACATATACCTCTTATTATTGACTATGATAGCGAAATCGCTTCATCGCCGCTGGATTTTCTTTCGTTCGGAAAGGGATGGAAAAAAGAGTGCGGCCGGTCTATAGCCCGGCTTCCGTCATGAGTTCCGCAACCGTGATATCCAACGCCTGTGTGATCTGCGACAGTGTCAGGAAAGCAACGTTGTTGTCGCCTCGTTCGATTCGGCCCATGTGGCTTCGGTCGACTTCTGCCATCAGCGCCA
Source organism: Propionivibrio sp. (assembly GCA_031547245.1). Lineage (GTDB taxonomy): Bacteria > Pseudomonadota > Gammaproteobacteria > Burkholderiales > Rhodocyclaceae > Propionivibrio. The sequence goes on along the minus strand of JAVBSG010000005.1, from coordinate 187 downwards.
GTTTTTCCTGGGAAATGCCCTTCTCTCGCCGGATACGCCGAATGGCGCGGCCGAGGGCGATCAGCAGGGGATCTTGTCGTTTGCTCGATAGGTTTGGCACCCCGACATGATTCCGATATGATACCTTAAATACCACGGTACATATACCTTAAACAAAAGTAAAACTATAAACGTTAAACCCCATGGC
>JAVBSG010000033.1:0-4926 GCA_031547245.1 Propionivibrio sp. | reverse complement strand
CGTCAGCCGCCGTAGATGACGTAAAATGACTACTGCACCGTGCCATGCAATGTGGCCCAACGCGCCTGTAGCTCAGTTGGATAGAGTACTGCCCTCCGAAGGCAGGGGTCGGACGTTCGAATCGTCTCAGGCGCGCCAAATCTCTTATTAATCAATAAGTTGACGATATCGTCAGGACCGTTTTTTGTGCCCGATCTTGCTTTTGGCATTAACGGGCAGTGGTCGTTTTCATGAAATGCTGGGCACTCCGCTGAAAATGGGGCAATCGTCGGTGATCAAGTCGTAAAAAATCCTGTGCCCACCCGGTGCCCATTTTGTGCCCACGCTGTGCCCATCGATTTTTCGTAGTGATGGAAAAGATCAAAATTCGACCACAACCCTCCGCGCCTTAGCCCATGATATAGACGCTTGTAGCGAATCCGCGCTCTTTCATCGGGAACCACATGGCAACCGAGCGAGCGCTTGCCGGGAAGGCGGGTGATTCCAAAACACCAATTGCTACGCGTGAACCGAAGAGCATGTTGTATCCGTTGGCAAAGCCTTGAGTCATCGCGGCAAATGACCAACCAATCAGCGATAATCCGTAGGCGATTCGCGAGCCCAATACATCGGCGATGATCCCACCTGGAACTAAGGCAAAGGTATAGGCAATACTGAATGCGGCAAATACCTCTCCCATTTGTACTTTGTTTAGTGTTAACTCCTTTGTCATGAACGGCGCAACGATGCCGAGAGTGGATCGATCAACGTAATTTAAAATCGTAGCGAATAGAATGCACGACAAAATAATGTAGCGGGTACGCGATGGTTTTCTGTCTATTGCAGAGTCGTCGGTCATCGCTTCCCTCCCATGTATCTCATTAGTCATATTTTGACCCCGTTGACCGAGGGGCCGGAATCAAAGCAGATTAATGGACAACGTCAATCGAATAAGACCGACTGGTTGGGATTCTCTGGTTGATTCGAGGAAGGTTGCTGAGGGCTGCCGTTTTCAGCCACGGCCGACGAACGGTATATTCGAAGCCATTACTGTCATGAAAAGAATGTTTGCATCGAGCGGAAGGCTGGCCATGTGGACGACGGCATCGGCTACTATCCCAACATCCACGCGGTCTTCCGGAATGATCTGGCCGTTTGCCTGAAGCACCCCTTTGGCCATTCGCTCAGTCAGCGGCGTCGCAGCATTACCGATATCAATTTGTCCGCAAACGATGTTAAAGGGGCGCCCGTCAAGAGCAACCGACTTTGTAATTCCCGTGACCGCGTGTTTCGTCGCGGTATATGCAATGGTGTTCGGGCGCGGAGAGTGGGCGGACAGAGATCCGTTATTGATGATTCGCCCGCCTTGCGGCTGTTGAGACTTCATGAGACGGAATGCTGCGCGCGTGCAATGGAATACCCCTGTCAAATTTGTTGCAACGACAGAATTCCACAAGCCGTCATCGTATTGATCGAGTGGCGTGCTTCCAGCGTTTCGCCCCGCATTATTGAACAGCACATCAAGACGCCCGAAACGTTGGCCGATTTTCTCGAACAGCGCGTCAACAGATGCCGAATCGGAGACATCAGCAGCAATTGGCAAAGCCCTACCTCCGATTGCCTCGATTTGATTTGCGACAGCTTTTAACGGCTCAGATTGCCGGCCGGTGAGAACAACGGTGAAACCTGCTGCCGAGAGTGCTATGGATGTTGCCTCGCCGATGCCTCTACCAGCACCAGTGACCAGTGCAATTCGCTCATGTGATGTCATTCTTTGCACTACCCTCGTTGTTTTTCTGATCGTGAATAGAAGAAGGCTGAACCGACTCAGAGCGGTTACTGCATGAGGCTCTTGAGCAACTCGGCCATTTCGCGTGCGACGGCGGCATCTTCTTCGGCTTTCATGCCGGCCAAGCCGATACCGCCGACAAGTTCACCCGAAGCGTTCCTGAGTACGACCCCCCCGGGAAGCGCGGTCATCTTCAAGTCGCAGAAGTACGCGATATTCAGGTTCTCTCGCTGCAATCTTTCCAGGAAAACATCGGTATCGACTCCCATGCGCACAGCCGTATAGGCCTTTGCTTGAGAGATGTCCACGCTGCGGATATTTCCGCCTTCGACTCGGCAAAAGGCCATGAGCAGCCCTGCCGCATCGCACACGGACACGCAAACTGGCCGCTGATACTGCGTAGTAGCGATTTCGACCGCCTTTTGCACCAATGTCTGTGCGATCTGATACGTAAGTGCCATTTTTCGTTTCTCTCCTTGTTAAATGAAGAAACCTATGCAAAGCGCCATCGAGCACGAAGGCCCGTGTCCGCTCAACCTATCCCTTGCGCGAGCCTCGAAGCATGTTCCGCTGGCATCAATCGAGATAGACGGTCTTTCCCTTGGATAACAGTCCTGCTTCATACACATTCATCAACTCCAGTGAGAACTCCAGCGTTCCTTTTTCAGGCTGGGTTTGCTGAAGAATGCAATCGCAGAAATGCTTCATTTCGAAGTACATTCCCTGCGTGAATAAAGCCTTGTTTTCCAGCGTCGCCAGGCAATTCGATGGTTCCCAGACCACGGCGCCGCTGTCATCGCCTTCAGGCGCATAGTTTGTAGTTTCCTTGTACACAAACGGGATGCCGCGTTGCAGCGTGATCTTCGAGTTCTCAATCTCCAGCATCCAGCTTTTTCCGTAGGCGCCGTAGCGCTCGAACCTAGGTTGCGGCCCCGATGTCATGTGGAAAGTCCCTATCACTCCGCTGGCAAATTCCATCACGAAAGCCCCGCATCCAGCAGCATTGCAGACGGCCGTTACGCTGCCGACCTTCCCGCCGACTGCCATCATGAAGGAAATCGGATGAACGCCGTTGTTAAGCCAGTTCGTCATTTCACGGCTTTCCAAGATGCGCGGCCCGTCCGAGGGAATCGTCATCGGATAGACGGTCAGCAATGACTGCAGATGTCCGTATTTCGGCGAACTGGCGATCTCGATGGCCTTGGCCGTCGCTGGCGAAAAGACTTTTTTGTAGCCGACGACGACGACCTGATCCCTGCGATGCACCAGGATCGTCTCGACTTCATGCGCCCGCATCGCGATGGGCTTTTCGACCCACACGTGTTTTCCCCTGTCCAGTGCCTCGATCATGAGGGCAGGGTGGAGTTGCGGGCTGACGCTAATGAATACCGCATCGATGTCCGCGTTGTCATACATCTCTTCCAGCGTCTGGTAGTGCTCGCATCCGTACTGGTTCGCAGTCACTTTCCCGATATCGGCATTGCGACTGCATAGCGCCTTTACCTTTACGGGCAGATAATTCATTGCCGGAAGGATGTTCCGATACGCATGAGAACCAATCCCAATGATCCCGATATTGATTCTTTCGGAAAATTCTCTTTGATACGTCATAGCCAATAATCCCTAAGGTAAAGACTGTTCCTGCCTGCTTAAGAGTCGGGCCATCGGCGCCATAAGGCAGTCCGCCGGCGACAGGGGACTCGACACAACTGTTTCCGATGTCGAAGACTACTTCTTTCTGCCCATCGCCTTTTTTGCTGCATCGGCGAAGTCCTTGGCGGTGAGGTGATACTTAACGGCCAGTTCCTCGGGCAGCCCGCATTCGAGGAACGTGTCGTTGATCCCCACCCTCTCGACAGGCACCGGGTGGCTGCCGACCAGGAATTCGGCAATCGCGCCGCCCAGGCCACCGGCCAGTTGCGCCTCATCGACAGTGACGATCGCCCCCGTCTCTTTCGCTGCCGCCTGTACCGCCGCTTCGTCAAGCGGCTTGATCGTATGCATATTGATCACGCGGGCCGATATCCCCTCGGCCGCCAGCAAGTCATGTGCAAGCAGCGCCTCATAAACGAGCGGCCCGGCTGCGATGATCGTGACGTCTTTGCCCGGCCGCATCACGATTGCCTTGCCGATCTCGAAAGGCTCGCCCTCGTCGGTAAAAACCGGCGTTGCTTCCCGGGCAAAACGCAGGTAGCAGGGCCCGACGATCTTGGAAACGGCAATCGTCGCTTTCTTGGCCTCGATGGCGTCACAGGGAAGAATGACCGTCATGTTCGGCAATACGCGCATCACTGCAACGTCTTCGAGCGCCTGGTGCGTCGCACCGTCGCCGCCGGCGGAGATGCCGCCATGGGCACCGGCAATCTTGACGTTGAGATTGGAGTAGCAGACCGTCGTACGAACCTGGTCCCATGCGCGGCCGGCGACGAACACCGCATACGTCGTGGCGAAGGGAATCTTGCCGCCCAGCGCCAGCCCGGCTGCCGTGCCGATCATGTCCTGCTCGGCGATGCCGATGTCGAAGAAGCGTTCCGGATACTCGGCCTGGAACCAGTCGGATCGCGTCGATTTGGCGAGGTCGGCGTCGAGGACGATCACGTCCGGATTGGTGGCGCCCAATTCGGTCAGGCCATGCCCGTAGCCATCTCGTGTCGGCAGCATTTTTACGCTCATCCTCAATTCCCCTTCCCGTAAATGTCTTCGAGTGCCTGCTTCATTTCATCCTGGTTACAGGGCTTGCCGTGCCAGCCGGCGACGTTTTCCATGAAGGAGACGCCTTTGCCCTTGACGGTCTTCATGAGGATGACCGAGGGCTTGCCCTTGGTCTGTCTCGCCTCTTCGTAGGCAGCCAGCATCTGGGCGACGTCGTGGCCGTCGCACTCGATGGCGTGCCAGTTGAAGGAGCGCCATTTATCGGCCAGCGGAGCAAGGCCCATGACTTTTTCGATATCGCCATCGATTTGCAGGCCGTTGTAGTCGACAATCGCGCAGACGTTGTCGAGCTTGTAATGCGCGGCCGTCATCATGGCTTCCCAGACCTGCCCTTCCTGCAGTTCGCCGTCGCCCAGCAAACAGTAGGCGCGGTACGGTTTTCTGTCGATCTTGGCAGACAGGGCGAAACCGTTGGCGACCGAGAGTCCTTGGCCAAGCGAGCCGCT
>JAVBSG010000103.1:0-8855 GCA_031547245.1 Propionivibrio sp. | reverse complement strand
TTCCCGCAGCCCGAGGAGCCCACCAGCACCGCAAATTCCTTGTCCTGTATCTCGATCGACAAGTCATCGACCGCGCGCACTCCCCCTCCAAACTGCTTCACCACATGCTTCAGCATCACTTTGGACATGATTTGCCTTTTTGCTTGTTTCAGAATGGCAAGAAAAACCGTTTGCCTGTGAAAAGAGATTTGCCGCAACTCCAGTATTGGGCTATGAGAGCATGCCGCATCCGCACCAAGCAATGCCGATCTTGTTCTTGCTTACTTCCTGTATGCAATTAACACCCTCAAACTAACGTATCAGCCAATTTGTCGCAGTCCGGAAGTTGCGGACGGCATGTTGTTGTTTTTACCACAGTCTATTCTTGTTATGCATTCAAAGACCGCAAACCCGTAGCCAAACTCACGACAAAGCTCAGAAACAGGCGGTCTTGCTGGATACTGACATTCAAACGGTGATGAGTCAAGTCGCTGCTACGTGGTTGCAGCACTATCGTCAACAATGACTGCCAATGCCGGCGAGATAGGCTCTGGAGAAGGAAGCGAGGCGGTTTCAAGAAACGCGGCCTGCATAATGAAAACGCCGGAACACACTGTGTTCCGGCGCCGGTAATGCCGAAGTTCTATAACGTCGGATTATTCGATCTTGGCCTTGGCACGCAGGTCTTCGACCATCTTGGCGATTTTCTGGGATTGGGCTTGCTGGAGCAGGCGCGGCTTGATTTCCTCGAACGGCGGGAAGGTTGCCGGGCGGGTGTCTTCAAGCAGGATGACATGGTAGCCAAAATTCGACTGGACCGGCGTTTCCGTGTATTTGCCTTTTTGCAGGCTGGTCAATGCGTCGGCGAACGGTTTTACGAAGTTGTTTGGCGACGACCATCCCAGCTCACCGCCGTTGTCCTTCGAGCCCGGATCGATCGACTGTTTGGCCAGCTCGCTGAATTTTGCGCCTTTCTTGAGGTTTTCAACGATGGCTTTCGCTTCGGCCTCTTCCTTGACCAGGATGTGGCTGGCCTTGTATTCGGTGCTACCGACCTGGGCCTTGATTTTTTCGTATTCCGACTTCAACTGGTCGTCACTGACCGGGTTGTTCTTGATGTACTCCTGCACGTAGGCTTGGATCAGAACTGCCTGGCGGGCGGCTTCGGCTCGCGCGGCGACATCGGGTTTCTTGTTGAGGCCGGCTTTCCGGGCTTCCTGTGCCAGAAGTTCGCGGCGGATCAGTTCTTCACGAACGGCATTACGCAGTTCCGGTGAGTCCGGGGCGCCTTTGGATTGCTGCTCGGCAATGAAAACGTCCGCAAGCTCCTGCGAGACAACGCTGCCGTTCACTTTGGCGAGAGGCTTGTCGGCGGCCAGAGCCGAGAGGGACATCGTTGCGCTAACGATTATTGCGGCAGCTAACTTCGATAGATTTTGCATGTGGCGTTTCCTATGTGTTTTCAGTCTGAGAGGGGGAATCTTTGAACATGTAAAAAAACAATAAAACCAAACCATTTGTCATCATTTCGCTTCGTCGGGAGACATGGAGCGGATGCTTAGCGCATGTATTCTACTACGCATCAGTTCATCGAGTGCGCCATAGACTAGCCGGTGGCGCTGCAATGTTGTTTTTCCGGCAAACTCCTTTGAGACGATCAGTAATTGGTAGTGTCCGCCTCCTTGCGAGCCGGCGTGCCCGGCATGGCGATGTGAGTCGTCGACGACCTCCAGGCGAAGAGGCGAGAGAAAAGCCAGCTTTTGCCGCAGCACGGATTCGATGTCGCCGTCGGCATGGGGGTGGCGGGTGTCTGTCATGCTGGAAAGGTTTTTTTGAACGGCTTGACGGAAACTATTGCGTAAACGCCGGCCGCGGCATAAGGATCGGCATCAACCCATTCCTCGGCTTCTTCAAGCGAAGGAAATTCGGCCATGATTACGCTGCCGGTGAAGCCGGCAGGACCCGGCTCCGGACTGTCGATCGCCGGGCAGGGGCCGGCCACGATCAGGCGTCCGGCATCCTGCAGCGTCTGCAGGCGTTGCAGATGCGCCGGGCGGGATGCCAGCCGCTTGTCGAGCGTTCCAGGAACATCCTCGGCGACAATAACGTAAAGCACTATTCCTTTTCCTCAATGTACTTCGAGAGCATCAATCCTTGCGCCAGGGCAAAGACTAGCATCAGTCCGATACCGCCGAACAGCTTGAAGTTTACCCATATTTCCGTCGATAGGCCGAGGCCGAAGGCCACGAGCAGGTTGGCCGCACCCATGAAGACGAAAAAGCCTATCCATGACCAGTTCAGCCTGCGCCAGACGAAATCCGGCACGCTGATCTGTTCGACAAGCAAAGCCTGGATCAGGTTCTTACGAAAAAACAACGAGCTGATGGTGAGGCCTGCGGCAAAACACCAATACAGAACGGTCGGTTTCCACTTGATGAAGGTTTCATCATGAAAAATCAGCGTCATTCCGCCGAATATGCAGACGACGATCAGGCTGATCCAGAGCATTTTTTCGACTTTGCGATGCCTGATCCAGGTCCAGCCTATCTGGACGAAGGTTGCCGCGATGGTGACACCGGTTGCCACAAAAATGTCGGCAAACTTGTAGGCCACGAAAAACAGGATGATGGGGAAAGCGTCAAAAAGGAATTTCATGATGAAACGAGTTAAAATGGCATGGGATTATTGCATGATTCATGCAATTCCTGTCTATGTTCAGGGAAAACCGTTTGTCGGGGAGGAATTGAACGCTGGGTTGTCCGCCGTGTCCGCTGCCCGGTTTTCTGTGATTTTCGATTCATTCGGACCATGATTATTGTCACGGTGCGATGAGCGGTTTTCGACTAGATTATAGGGGATGAGGTGGGCGGTTTAGAACCGAGGCTTTCCGAAGCAGTCAACGTGCGATTCATTCGCATTTTTTGCCTCTGATTTTTTCGATTTCGATTTCCGGCCAAAAACCATGCATAAACTTCTTTCGCAGCAGTTGAAACATTTGCTTGGTGCCGAGGAGGATTTTTCGCCTGATGTGCTGCAAGAACTGAAAAGTCTTGCCGGCACAGCTGCCGTTTCGCCGAAGGCGAGGCGGCTGCTCGAAAATCTGGATGGTTTTCTGGACCAAATAGGTTCGGTGTACCAGAAATGCGATAAGGAATTGGAAACGAAAGCGCGCGAAGCGGATCTGTGCGCGAGTGAACTGCTCATAGCGAATGAACGTCTGCGCGGCGAAATGGAAAGCCGCAGGCACGTCATCGTATCGTTGCGTGATACGGCGAATCGATTGGTGCAACTGCTTGACAGCGCCGCGCCGCCGTTGCTCGAGGAGAATCTGCTGTCTCTGTCGACCATCGTGGATCGGTTGGTTCATGAATTCGGGGCTGGGCAGAGCGATTTGCGGGATAGGTTGATCAGTCTTTCCAACCAGCAGTATGCCCTCGACCAGCATGCCATCGTCAGCGTGGTTGATGCCGATGGCGTGTTCTCTTTCGTAAATGACCGTTTTTGCAGTGCCAGCGGCTACTCGCGCGAAGAATTGATCGGTGAGAATTGCCGGCTCATCAGGTCCGACATCCATCCGGCGCAGCTATTTGAAGAAATGTGGGAGACGATTTCTTCAGGCAAGGTCTGGCGCGGAGAGGTGTGCAGCCGTTCAAAGAGCGGCAGGCTCTACTGGGTGGATGCTTCCATCGTGCCGTTTTTCGATAAGAACGGATTGCCGGTCCAGTATATATCCGTCCAGACGGATATCACGGCCCGCAAGATTGCCGAGAAGAAGTTTTCCGAGAGCGAGGAACGCTACCGGTCGCTGGTTGATGGTCTCAACGAAGTCATCTTCAGCACGGATGCTTCCGGATACTGGACTTTCCTCAGCCGGTCGTGGGCGCAGGTTACCGGGTTTTCCGTCGATGAGAGCCTGGGGCGCTTTTGTCTCGATTTCGTTCTCCCCGAGGAAGGCCCAAGGGCGCGCGATTTGTTCGAGGCGATGACCAGGAGCGGTACTTACTGCCGGGAAACGCTGAGGATCGTCACTGCCGACGGAGCCGTCCGCTGCGTGGAGGTCATGGTACAGGCGGCGCGTAACGATGAGGGAGAATTTACGGGCGCGACCGGAACATTGACCGACGTGACGGAACGCCGTCTGGCTCAGGATAAACTCGAGGAGCAGTTCCATTTCGTCGAGGAATTGTTCGAAGCCATCCCCATCCCCGTCTACCTGAAGGACGTGGCGGGAAAATTCCAGAAAATCAATAAGGCCTGCAGCGAATTCTTCGGAATAACGCATGACGAGTTCATCGGCAGGACGGTTCACGAATTGCTGCCGGCGGAAGACGCCGAGTTTCACGCGGCGATGAGCCGCAGGATTATCGATACGCGGCAGAAAACGTCGTACGAGAAGGTCATAACCCGCCGGGATGGCACTAAACGCTATGCCATTTTCCAGGCGGACGCCCTGACCCGGCCGGACGGCGAGGTCGTCGGTTTTGTCGGAACCGTTCACGACATCACGGAAAACAAGGCGCAGCAAGCCAGGCTTGCCGAAGCAAAGGAGCGTTTGCGGCGTATTACCAACACCATTCCCGGAACTATCTTCCAGTGTGAAATCGGCGACGAGGGTGTAAGGTTTACCTTCGTCAGTGACCGGGTCAAGGAAATACGAGGCGTCGATCCCGAGGCGCTGCTTGATGACACCGGTAATGCGAGCTTCAGGCAAATCATGGAGGAGGACAGGAACCGCGTCTGGCATGGCGTGATGGAGGCTGCCAGAAAACTGGAGACCTGGTCCGGTGAATTCAGAATCGTCAGACCTGATGGGTCGATCCGCTGGATTCGCAGTGAAATCAATCCGGAACGTGAAAAAGCGGCAAACGGAAAAACCCTGTATTCGGGGATCTGGCTGGACGTGACGCAATTGAAGGAAGCGGATGCACGGTTGCGTGAAGTGACCGAGAATATTCCGGTGGCCGTTTTCCAGTATGTATTGCCAAAATCGGGTGGGGCGCATTTCTCCTTCTTCAGCCACGGACTCGAACGGATTTGCGGTGTGACGGCCGAAGATGTGGTGGCGGATCAGAACAATCTGCGGGCGCTGGTTCACGCGGAGGACAGGCCGCGTCTGGGCGAGCTGGTTGCCGTCGCGGTGGAAAACGCCCAAGCCTGGTCGATGGATTTTCGGATTCGGCACAAGCAGACCGGCGCCACAGTGTGGGTGCATGGCGAAGCGCAGCCCAAGTTCCAGCAGGATGGCAACGCACTCTGGAACGGCTATCTTGCGGACATCTCGGAATCCAAACACGCCTCCGAGGATCTGCGGCTCGCCAAGGAAGGCGCGGAATCCGCGAGCCTGGCGAAGTCGGAATTCCTGGCCAACATGAGCCACGAAATACGGACACCGATGAACGGCATCATCGGCATGACCGACCTGGTGCTCGACAGCGAACTCGACGAGGAACAGCGCGAATACCTGCAGATCGTCAAATCGTCGTCGGAAGCCTTGCTGACGGTGCTCAACGATATCCTCGACTTTTCCAAGATCGAGGCCGGCAAGCTGGTGATCGAGAGTATTCCCTTCAATCTCTGGCGAACGGTTGGCGATGCGCTGAAGACGATGGCGCTCAATGCGCATGACAAATCTCTCGAACTCATCTGCGATATTGCAGCGGACGCGCCCGATTGCGTGATCGGGGACCCTGGCAGGCTGCGTCAGATCATCGTCAATCTGGTGGGCAACGGCATCAAGTTTACCGAAAGGGGCGAGATCGTCGTGCGCGTCGTATGCGAGGAGTTCGATAGCGAAAGTGCGTTGTTCCACTTTTCGGTGGCCGATAGCGGTATCGGCATTCCTCCGGACAAGCTCGATTCGATTTTCAAGGCCTTTACCCAGCAGGATAGTTCGATAACCCGCCGTTATGGCGGCACCGGTCTGGGCCTGTCGATTTCCAGACGCCTGGTGGAAGCGCTGGGTGGGTGCATCTGGGTCGAGAGCGAGTACGGCCACGGCAGTACCTTCCACTTTACGGCACGGTTCAAGCTCGATATCGAGCAGAGAAGCCGCCAGTCCTATTCGCCGAGCCTGGCGGGCGCGCGGATCCTGGTGGTGGACGACAACCCGGTCAATCTCCTGGTCACGTCGCGCACGCTGGTGGATGCCGGAGCGCAGGTGGTCGAAGCCGATTCGGGCGAGAGCGCGTTGATCCTGCTGCGCAAGACGAACGGCGAGAATCGTTTCGATCTCATTCTGCTGGATTCCTGGATGCCTGGGCTGGACGGTTTTGCGACAGCCGAACGGATCATGGCCATTCCCGAATGCGTCGACACGCGGCTGGTCATGGTTTCTTCGAGCGGCGTCAAAGGGGACGGGCAGCGATGCCGGGAGATCGGGTTTGCCGCCTATCTGCCCAAACCCATTGCGCGCGACGAACTGCTGCGGGCGCTGGGGCGCCTGCTCAACGACCCATCGGCGCAAGTGCAGCGCCAGTTGCTGACGCGCCATGCGCTGCGAGACGATGAAATCCCGCTGGTGATACTGCTGGCAGAGGATCACCCGGTCAACCAGAAGCTGGTTTTCAGCCTGCTGGAGCGCTGGGGCCATCATGTCACCGTGGCGGGCAACGGCGAAGAAGCCGTCGCCGCCGTCGAGAAAGGAAAGTTCGACATTGTCCTGATGGATATGCAGATGCCGATCATGGACGGCATGGAGGCCACACGGCGGATCAGGGCGAGCGAAAACCGGAAAGGCCTGCCGCACTTGCCGATCATTGCCATGACGGCCAGCGATCTGCAGAGCGACAAGGAGGCTTGCCTGGCCGCCGGTATGGACGATTACATCGGCAAGCCGGTCAGAGGGTATGAATTGAGCCGCATTCTCCGCAAGTTCCACACATCGAAGGAGGCGGCAAAAGAACCTGGCGGTGAGGCCAGAGCCTCGGTCGACGTGTCCGAAAGGACGGAAAAAGCGGTCATGGCCAACGCTGCGCCTACGGCCAAGACGGAGTTCGACTATGCTGCGGCTTTGCAGTTGTCCGACCAGGAAACCATCGAGATCATCGCTTCGGCCTTCCTGAAGCAGTATCCGCAGGATCTGGAGAAAATGCGCGCCGGATGCGCGGACCAGGACCACAAAGCCGTGCTTTATGTTGCCCATGCCCTGCGCGGAACCCTGACCATGTTCCATGCCCAGCCGGCGGTTCAACTGGCGCAGCGCATCGAGCGCTTTGCCGGCAAGGGGGATTGCGAGAGCATGGTGGAACTGGTGGAATTACTCTCCGAGGAACTGGACAGGCTGGCTGTCGCCTTGAAGTGTGTTGTCAATCTGGAGAAGGAAGGCAGCGGGTTATGAACCCATATTGGTTGCCGGTGGCCTTGGTAATGCCATCATTGGAGGCGACATGAACCGTATCGTCATTGTCGATGATAGTGATATCAACCTGACCCTTTTGAGCGCTCTGGTCAGACGGCTGGGGGACTGTGAGCCGTTGCTGTTTCAGGATTCACCCAAGGGGTTGGCGTGGTGTTCGGAAAACATGCCGGACCTGGTCGTTGTGGATTACATGATGCCCGATCTCGACGGTATCGAGTTCATCGCGCGCCTGCGCCAGGTCGATGGCAGGGAAGAGCTGCCCATCCTGATGATCACGGCCAACGACGACAAGAATGTCCGTTATGACGCTCTGCAGAAAGGCGCCACCGATTTTCTCAACAAACCGGTCGATCGCCTGGAATTTTCGGCCCGGGTGCGCAACATGCTGGCGCTTGGGGCCAGCCGCCGGAAACTGGCGGACAAGGCCGCGTGGCTGGCCGAAGAGGTCAGGAAGGCGACTGAGGTCATTCACGAGCGCGAACAGGAACTGCTGGTGCGCATGTCGCGCGCAGCGGAATTCCGCGACCCCGAGACCGGCGAGCACATCCAGCGCATGGCGCACTATTCGCACCTGATTTCCCGCCAGCTCGGCTTGCCGGTCGAGGAGCAGGACAAGATCCTGCAGGCCGCCACCATGCATGACATAGGCAAAATCGGCATCCCGGACCACATATTGCTGAAACCAGGCAAGCTGACGGCTGAAGAATTCGAGGAAATGAAGCGGCACACGGTCATCGGCTACGAACTGCTGTGCGGGAGCGAGTCCGAGGTGTTTCAGACGGCGGCGACCATCGCCATTTCACACCACGAAAAACTCGATGGCACGGGTTATCCCTATGGCCTGAAAGGCGGCGCGATTCCTCTGTATGGCCGGATCACGGCGGTGGCTGACGTGTTCGACGCGCTGACTTCCGTGCGGCCCTACAAGGATGCCTGGCCGATGGAGCGGGCGGAATCCTACATGCGCGAGTGCTGCGGCACCCATTTCGACCAGGCCTGTGTCGAAGCCTTCTTCTCGGCGAAAAACGAGGTACTGCGGATTCACAGCCGCTATCGGGAAAAGGAAGAGTAGTTCCCGGGAACGTCTCCAAGAGATCAAGGTGAGCCGGACGGGTCCGGAAGCGGGTTACCTTGTGCGTGAGGGCAAGCCGAGTGGGTTCTTCTATCTGGATCATCGTACGGTCGATGGGGTGCATGCGCTGATCACGGACATTCATGTGACGCCGGCCAACCTCCACGACAGCGTTCCGTACCTGGCGCGTCTGGACCGGATGCGCCAACGCTTCGGGTTTGAGGTGGCGGCCGCGGGCCTGGATGCGGGGTATTTCACCCCGGCCATTTGCAAGGGGCTCGAAGAGCGGGGGATCTATGGGGTATTGGTTACCGACGGCCAGCACATCGCGAGGAGTATTTCTACAAACGCGACTATGCCTATGATCGAGAGCGCGATGGCTATGTGTGTCCTGCTGGTGAGTTTCTGGCCTATCGGACCACCAACCGTCAGGGGTACCGGGAATAC
>JAVBSG010000196.1:0-11215 GCA_031547245.1 Propionivibrio sp. | reverse complement strand
GAGAATCGGAACCGCATCTGAACCAAGGGCAAGGAGTTCTTGCTCTGCGTCCATCATGGTCGCCCGGCTCATGAAGCGGTCAAGGATTTCGTTCGGCATGCCGCCTAGTCTACCCGAAAGCAGTCAGTCGTGATTGAGCGGGATTGCCGAAGCGTGAATTTCCTGGCGCTCAAATATCCAACCATAAGCAGCATCGTCGTCCGCGCCGCTGTCAGCTTTGTGGCAAGATGTTGAATGCGTACTATCGGCCATCAGCAGCCGCTGCCCTGATCCAACGGCAATGACCGGTTCCGAAGTGGACCGGGCATCGCCAATTCAATCGCGTTGGCTAAAGTTCATCGAACGGACTCCTTACCGTTCGCACGGCCTGCAGAACATGCGTGTAGATCATCGTGGTCTGCAGACTCCGATGCCCGAGCAAGAGCTGGATCGTCCGGACATCGGTGCCGGAGGCCAGCAAATGCGTCGCAAAGCCGTGGCGCAGGCAATGAAAGGGCTGCCGGCGGGAAAGGCGGAATAGTGTCCAGCATACTGTTGTTGTTATACTGACAGCAAAAATTCAAAGTGACTGAAAATCATGAACAAAGAACGAGAAATTCCATGTCAGCAATATCAATTGATATACGGACCCCAAGGTCCGTGTAAACACTGTTATGCATTTTTACCATGCCTTCACTATCACTTTATGTGCAGCGTTAGGCTATCTGCTCTGGCCTTGTTCGGCGCGTTGATCTTTCTTTCACCACCAACGCGCGCACTCCAGCCGCTCATGGGAGACCGGAGTTCTACCATCTCTTTCGCAAAAAATGACTTCCAACTGAGTGACGAAGCAAAGGAAGATTTGAGGCAACATCTTTCATGCTTCAATACTTTGAGTTCTGGGGTTGTTATCGTTATCGCATATGGCGATAGTGCCTCGCCAAGCCCAACTGAAGCTGAGCAAATAGAGCTTGCCTCCCATCGAGCCGCCGCAATCCGAAAATTCCTCGTTGACTCGGGACTCCCCTACAACAGGGTGTATTCCGAAGCACGTGCAGCTGGTGATGTGCCTCTAGGCCATCGTTCAGATGATCAATTTGGTCGCCAATCAGAAGGAGTAGCAAATATCGAATCGGCCGGAACATGTCGAATTATCGAAGCATGCCGTATTATCTGCAGAAACGACCGGTGAGATGCATAACAAGCGCTTCGAGCCGACCGCCCAAAAGCTGCGCTTTTGGGTTCCCTCCGCGCTGCGCGCTCCGGCAGCCGGTTATCCAGCACGTTGAAAGGGCCGGTTTCCGAACCAGAGCCGCCTTATGTCAGCAGATAGCCCGATGTCTGTTCAGGGTCGGCAGCACGAATTCGCTGAATGAGAAAGCTGCTATTCAGGGACATCAAAGGCTGAATGGAAGGTCCTTGCTCCACATAAGACCGATCAACTGCCCCAAAGAGTGCTGATCAAATCAGCGGAGTAATCACGAGCGCCAAAATGGGTGCTCAAGAGTGACCGGATTCCGCAGTTCTGGCCTGACACGGGGAACGATACAATGCCCAAGTTGCAGGAAGGTTTATGTGCGCTTTGCCACCTTGCGGGAGCCTTGCCAGCCCTTACGGCAGGTATAATTTTATCGGGCGAAAAAGTGAGGGGGAATCCGGATGGGTACTGGTGAAATTACTTTCTTGACCGGCGATACGGGCCTGTTGGATGAGGTCAAGGAATTGTGGGAAGGGCTGAATCAAGTCCATCTCGAAAAATCGGTGGATTTCAAAAAATATTACCAGGCGTTCACCTTCCAGGCGAGGAAGGAATCCCTTGTCCGGCATGCCGGGAAGGGGAAGCTGTTGGTGGTGCTTGCCCGCCGCGACGGCCGAAAAATTGCTTATTGCATATCGAGCGTCGTGGATGGCGTTGGCGAGATCGATTCCATATTTGTTGCGGCCGACTGCCGCAAAAGCCGTGTCGGCAACGCGCTGATGGAAATGTCATTGGATTGGATAAAGTCGAACGGGGCCAAACAGACGATCGTTAAGGTTGCGGTCGGCAACGAGGATGTGTTCGGGTTTTATTCGAGTTATGGATTCGCTCCCAGGCTTACGGAACTGCAAATCGTTTGACGTGCCGGCATAGGATGAGGCCAGCCGTCTGACTGCCCGGCTGGCATGCCACTCGGCGGATGGCGCTACGCTCATCCCGTTCGGCGGATAACGCTTCGCTCATCCGCCCTACGCGACTGTAACCGAGTGGCCGGCGGGCATGCCACTCTGCGTATGGTGTTATGCCGCTGCTTCCGGCGGGGCCTCCAACGGCGTCTTCTGGTGGGCGTGGCGCTGCCGCACGCATGCCGAAAGAATTACCAGGAACAAGGCGAAGCCGGCGAGTTTTCGTGCTTTCATGAATATTCTCCTGATTGACGGGGTAAATGCAAAAAGGATGGAGCAACGAACCGTATCCACCCTCTACCCGGAAGGGATATGCCGGCGTGGAGAGCGTGCTGTTTTCGAGTGCCAAAGGGAGGCGAGGTTCCCGGCGGGGGTTGGTTTACTTTCGCTTCGCGGCGGGCTCGCCGCGCTTGCTATTACGCGCGGCCGCCATTACGCTCAATAGTATTCCTGGAGGGATATCGCCATGACCATGACGCCATTCGAACGGCTCCGGAGCGAAATGTCCGGATATATGCAGGCAAGCGTGCTCGCGGCCCTGGCCGAGCTGGACATAGGCACGGTCATCCTGCGCAACGGCAACCGTCTCGGCGCCGCCGCCGTCGCGGAGCAGTGCGCGTGCGATGAGAGGGGAACCGAGGCGCTGCTCGATGCGCTCAGCGCCCTGGGTTATCTCGTCAAATCGGGGAAAGAAGCGGATGCCTGCTACGCGGTGGCGGAGGAGTACATGGCGTATCTGGACAGCCGCCATCCGGCGACCTACATTCCGCTGATGCGGCACCGGGCCTGCTGCCTGCGCACTTGGGCGCGGCTTACCTGGACGGTGAGGGATGGGCTGCCGCAGGAAGAGATTCCCAGCATTCTCGGCGCGGCGCAGGACGAGGTGTCTTTCATCCAGGGGATGAATTCCGCCGCTGCGCCGCTGCTGGATGCGCTGGTGGACTCGATGTTCGCGGCGGGCGTGCTGCCGCTTGCGAAGCCGGACGCACGCATCCTGGATATCGGCGGGGCATCCGGCACCTACACGGAGGCGTTTCTCAAGAGAATGCCGGGGTGTTCGGCGACGATATTCGACCTGCCGGTCGGCATCGCGCAGGCCGGAAAGCGTTTTACGGGCACGGACCTGGAAAACAGGGTTGCCCTGGCGGCGGGGGATTTCACGGAAGTCCCGTTGCCTTCCGGTTTTGATTTCGCCTGGATCAGCGCCATCATCCACCAGATGGACAGGGCCGGGAGCCGCCTGCTGTACGCCAAGGCGTTCGATGCGTTGAACGCCGGCGGCATGGTGGCGGTGCGCGATTTTGTGATGAGCGACGATAGAACCCGGCCCGCCGACGGCGCACTGTTCGGCGTCAATATGCTGGTGAATACGGAGAACGGCAGGGTTTATACCTACGCGGAAATCAAGGAGGACCTGGAGGCGGCGGGGTTCGCCGACGTGGTCCATGCCGTCGATGTGCCGAGCATGGCTGCCGTGGTGACGGCGAAAAAGGCGGTGTGACGGGTTGAGACAAGCCGAAAGCGCGGGTAGGGTGGGCAAAGCGAAGCGTGCCCACGCGGTGGCAACGCTCAATCGTCGGGGAAAATGATGCCATGCCGAGCATCGCAATGAAAAAAGGGAATGGGGCAATTCTTGATTCATCGCACCAGCCCATGTTCGCGGGGATTGTGGGTGATGCGTTTCACATTTTACGCGTGGGCACGCTTCGCTTTGCCCACCCTACGGACGATATACGCGTATAGCATAATGACGGGAGTAATCCTATGACGAAGGAAACCGAACTTTCGACGGAGCGGATCATCCTCCGTCCATGGAAGGAAACGGACTACGCGCCTTTTTGGGAAATGAGCGCCGACCCCCGGGTGTCCGAATACCTGCCTCCGTTTCCGGACAAAAGCGCCTGCGATGCCTTCGTGGATCGCCTGCGCGCGGATTTTGGCGGGAGAGGCTGGGGGTTCTGGGCGTTGGAGCGGAAGGAAGGCGGTGTTTTCATGGGCACGGCGGGGCTGCACCGGCCCGGCCCGCAGTTCGGCGTCGGGCGCCCGTGCGTGGAGATCGGCTGGCGGCTGGCTCCGGCGTTTTGGGGAAAGGGCTATGCCACGGAAGCCGCCCGCGAGGTGTTGAGATTTGCTTTCGGCGAGCTGCTGCTCGACGAGGTGGTGTCCTTCACGGCCATCGGCAACGAACGCTCGCTGAAGGTGATGGAGCGCTTGGGCATGAAGTTCGACAAACAGTTCGATCTGCTGCTGTTGCCGCCGGAGCACCCCCATCGGCCGCATTATCTTTATGCAATAACACGGCAGGAGTGGCTGGAACGCGGTTGATGGTTTGGCTTGTTTTTATCGCCGTTGATTGCGGTCCGCTCATTCCATACGGCGGATAACGCTTCGCTCATCCGCCCTACGACGGAAGTGGGATGCATATTGGTCTCGGTGGGGATTCCATTTTTTCTGCTGTCTGACACAATGGACGGCTTCAATTTCAAGAGTTGCTATCGTCATGGGATTTTCCGTTCCGCTAATACGCTTGGCATTGCCACAGGAAATCGCTTTTCTGCCGGAAATTCAGCTGCGGGCGGCGACAAGATTTCCTGAGGCGGTCCTTCCGGAACCCATGCGTTCGACATACACCGTACCGCGAGCCATCCTGGAAGATGCCGTAATCGGAGGCCGGGTATGGGTTGCCATCGTTGACGGGCAGAGCGCTCCCGCAGGGTATTGCGTGTTGCGCGATGCTATCGGCTTTGCAGTGCTTGAACAGGTTGATGTTCTGCCGGAGTATGGAAAGCGCGGCTTGGGGCGCCTGCTTGTCGCAGAGGCAATACAAAAAACCGTGGCGCTGGGGTATAGGCGCTTGTATCTGACGACGTTCAGCTCTGTGCCGTGGAATGCTCCTTTTTACGCCCACCTTGGATTCAGAATTGCCGACGACCATGAATTGCCGCCGGAGATGCAGGACGTAGTCAAAACGGAACGCGCCGTCGTGCAAAACCGGGTTGCCATGTTGTTGGAAGTAAAGCGGCCCGAGTCCGCGATTGCATGGAAATAAGCGCCGCCGGGGATGACGTTGCACCGATGGCGTGACATGGAGCAGTGACGCAACGCGCGAGTTGCCGGCGAGTTGCTCCGCGTGGTCCTCAAACTGCTCACTCTCACTCGTGATTCCTCCGGAATCGGGCGAAGAAGCGCTCGCAATACGTTTTTATCAATGACATTGAAATATAATCAGATGAATAACTCATTGATGATTAACGTCTATCTTGTTTTTTATATTTAATATATCCGTTTTATACGATTTACATATAGAGGGAGTGCGATCTATATTGCAGCCATGGATCGACGGTCGATTTAATCAGTCAAGATCGTTTCGGCCACCTCGGATGGCAGTGAAGAATTTCCGAAAGAAGTGTTCTGTCGATCAATCAAAGCGAAGAGGCTCTTCCAAGAGTCCATAAGAGTCCAAGGATGATTTCTACTGCGGTTCTCGCAGCCAAGTTCGATTCATTTATCTGGGAGGTATGCAAATGGCATCAACACAAGTCTTGACGGGTGAAAATGGTTTCGGCCACAAAGCAGTCGACCCCGTCGCAGTCGACGCCGCCGAACGCAGGGCGCGCAAGGCTGCGATCGGCAGCTTCGTCGGCGCGATCGTCGACTGGTACGATTTTCTGCTCTACGGCATCGTTGCCGCGCTCGTTTTCAATTCGCAGTTCTTCCCGAGCGTCGACCCCAGGACGGGCACGCTCGCCGCTTTCGCCACCTTCGGCGTCGGCTTCCTGTTCCGGCCGCTCGGCGGCATCGTTTTCGGCCACTACGGCGACCGGCTCGGCAGAAAACGCATGCTCGTGCTCACAGTGATGATGATGGGATTGTCGACGGCGCTGATCGGCCTCTTGCCGACCTACGAGAGCATCGGCTGGTATGCGCCGCTCGGGCTCGTCATCCTTCGCGCCATCCAGGGGTTCGCGGTGGGCGGCGAATGGGGCGGCGCGGCGCTGATCGCCGTGGAAAGCGCTCCCAAGGGCAAGAAGGCGTTCTACAGCAGCGGCGTGCAGGTCGGCTACGGCGTCGGCCTGGTCTTGGCGACGGGCATCGTTTCGCTGCTCAGCAATAACCTGAGCAACGAGGCGTTCATGTCGTGGGGCTGGCGCCTGCCCTTCCTGTTCAGCGTCGTGCTCGTGCTGATCGCGATGTGGATCCGCTCGACGATGGAAGAGTCGCAGGAATTCGTGCGCAAGGTCGGCGCGAAAGGCGAGAAGAAATTGAAACTGCCGGTGCTGGAAGCAATCCGCCGGCATCCCGAGGGCTTCCTGCTGATCATCGCGCTGCGCATGGCCGAGATGTTCACGATGTACATCGTCACCACCTTCGCGCTCTCCTACTCGACGGCGAACCTCGGTATGTCGCGCGACCTCTTCCTCAATATCGCCCTGCTCGTCGGCGCGGTGAGCTGCGTGACGATTCCGCTCTTCGCCAAGCTCGCCGACCATTTCGGCCGCCGCCGCGTGTATCTCGCCGGCGCGCTGATCGGGCTGGTTTCGGCGGTGCCGTTCTTCATGGCGATGGAAGCGCGCTCGATCGGGTGGATCGTCTTCTTCTCGGTGATGCTGGCCAACATTGCTCACGACATGGTCGTCAGCGTGCAGCAGCCGCTATTCACCGAAATGTTCGGCACCGAGTACCGCTATAGCGGCGCAGGCGTCGGCTATCAGGTGGCCAGCGTCGTCTGCGGCGGCTTCACGCCGTTCATCGCCACCGCGCTGCTGGCGGTCAATGGCGGCTGGCATCCGGTTGCCGCCTATCTTGCCGGCGGCTGCCTGATCTCGGTCGTCGTCTCGTGGCGCATGAAGATGCACGCGGCCGAGTAGGCGGATCAGGGATAGGTTTTGTGGCTACGGCGGCGAATACTTCGCCGCCGTTTTTTCTTTACTGGTTCCGAATGCGCTGATCGTCGTAACCCTCGAATCCCTCCGGCAAGTAATAGCCCAAGTCCTCGACACCGTCCCGCCACGCGAATGCAAAAAACCATTCTGCCTCTTCAGGATATGCCGCAGAATAAAGTTTTTTACGGTAAATACACCAACCCTGGGATATTTTGCCATTACGAAATGTCTATGATGGCTCTGGTATCGTCGCATCCGAGGTAGGGAAGTAGCAATGCTGAACAACAAGAGCAATCTTCAGGTCATCTTCTGGACGACACTTGTCGGCGGTTTTATCAGTTCTCTCGTAAAATCGGGAACCGAAGCCAATATGCCGCCTCGCGTAGCCGGAGAGATTTCCCCTCCGGCAGCGCATATTGACGCCTGGCTTGGCTGGCTGGGCATTAACTCGCACTCGCTGGATTATGTTTATCAGGGGATAACCATTCCCGGCGCGGTGATGCTTTATCACTGGTTGTTCAGCTTCGCCTTTGCCTTTCTTTATGTCCTGCTATCGGTCTGGTGGCCGAAAACAAGGCTCTGGTACGGCGCAGCTTATGGTCTGATCATTACCATCGTCATGCATGGTTTTCTTATTCCCATGCTCGGTTTCAGACATCCGGCCTATCTGAACGGTGAAACGGGATGGTTGTGGAAGCTCAATGGATATGAATTGTGGAGCGAGATCCTCGGGCACATCGCATGGTCCTTTTCAATTGAAATCAGCCTGATTGCGGTTCTTGCCATTTTCGCGAGGCCGATTAAGGGTCTGTGGGCTGAGAGCAAGCCATCCTGACCCATGTGGTCATACACAATTCTGACTCACGTTGCTGGTCCGTAATTCACGCAGAGTTCTCGCTACGACCTGCGCTTCTTTCAGGCCAATCCAAATCGTCTTCACGTCGGGGTCGCCATCGCTCTTGCGGCCGAGGAAGCCACCAAGGCGTGCCATCAGGCGCAGCAGGTAGGGTGATGGGCAAAGCGCAGCGTGCCCACGCGGTTGCCGTTCAATGAACAGCATGTTCAATGAATCTTCAACTCGGCAATAGCGCCAATTTCAACAAGACGCTTAACTAGTGCTTCTGCGTCAGCAAGCGACTGGATTTCAAGAATTACGGCGTCGCCATTGAGCACGGTGTCCGTCACCTTCTTGGCTTCGGTGAGCGACAGCCCTGCATATTCTCGAATAGCCTCCGTGTGTGAGACTTTCTGAAGTCCAATACTCCATCCGGTTATCTCAACAAATGGCATGATGATTCCTTGTGTTTGACATGAGCGTAAACGGGACAGGCCATGATTACATGCCCTCACTATCTATGCTTTCAACATGGTCATAAGAGTCGATGCCGCCGTCTCTCTTCACTTTTTCATCAGAAACAAAATTATCCCGTGCCTTCTTAGTTCATTCCCATGGCGGCGTTCGACATACTTCATGCCTGAAAATACCGAAAGCAAGTAGCAGCCTGCCGACAGCAGGGTAAACATCCAGTCGCCCCCTACCTCCCCGGGTTGCCAGAACTCCTTGCTCAGAGAGATGTGGATAAACAGCGGCGCAACGACAACAGGCACGAAGACCAGGAAAACGCACAGGTTGAGCAAATCCCTGGCAGGCCCGGAGAAGCGGACCGCAACGATAATTAAAAGTTTGGCGTAGGCAACGCTTGCCGGAATCAACAGGGCAGCGCAGGCGGCGAAGTAAGCCAGCATTTGAGCCCAGCGCATAGACTTGTCCTTTTCTTAGCGGGGCGACAACCGAGCGGATTTCGTGACCGCGGCCGGTGTGTTGGCCAGATTTTTTGCCATTTTCCTATTTTTCCACGCGCTGTGTACGCTTCCTTTTCCAGGCCGCCAGCGCGATGGGTCGCTACCCAGGAGCGCCATGCCAACGCCGAGGGGGGTGAGCCTGGGCGTCGCAGAGATCGGACGGCGTCGAAATTACTTCCTGCGGCGGCGCAGGAGCAAGGGGATCGCCCGGATGTCCAGCAGGAGCCATTCTCCCTTGGTTTTCGGTCCGCCTTCTGGGATGACTACCGGTTCGCTGGGAGCCGGCGGCCTGGCACCCGCCGTTCCCGGCCTAAGCTTGGCGAGGAGGGCATAGGCGGCGATGGCGGCCGGTAGGCCGGCAACGAGGGCGACGGTCATCTCGTCCGACCGGTTCGCATCGCCGGGGTAGATGGCGTCCCCCAATAGCTTGAGGGCCACAGCCCAGGCCAGGCCGCCGAATACGAGCGGCGCCCAGCGTGCCGTCCTGTCCCATCTGTCCGTTCCCCAGTCGGTCGCGCGCATGCATACCATCCAGGTGATGCCGAACATTGCCAGGAAGTGGGAGATGAGTGCCAGTTGTTTCATCGGTGACTGTGCGGTCGGGTTCGGCGAGGCGAAGCGGTGGGAAAGGTGTTTTCGTGGAGTTCATCTTGCCGTGAATCGAACGGAATATCAACGATTCATTGGGAATTTGGCGAGTGACTTTGTCGCCTTCGCCTTGCCGTGCTACAGCACTGTGAAGCGGCTCGCCTTCGTGTCACTCTCGATTTATAAATGGAATTACGTAAAGCCGCCGCGCGAACGCAAAAAACTATTTTTCCTCTTCGGGGTATGTCGCTGAATAAATTCAAAAGAATCTAAATATATATTCAAACGTATTGTCGGCATGTCTAAATGCCAAATGAAATAACTCTGTATTAAATGCTGATGGACCATCGGAGGCGGAGAGTTTTCGCCACTTATGGGTGGGACTTCTCTTTATAATGTTGGCCGAGCAAGCGAATTTCAGGAGTTGAAATTATGGACAGAGTTATAACGCCTTATCTAAGATGGCCTGGGGTAGAAAAAGGGAAAGAAGATCCAAAAAGTTGGGATGCTGCTCCTGATGCAAAGTATGACATCGAAAAATGGGAGTCTGACAACAACATACAACTCCCGGATGATTATCGGCGTTTCATGATCAAATTCAATGGGGGCAGGGTTTATCCCTGCACGTTTAAATATGCTGTTCCGGTGGAAAGATATATTTTTTCTAAACCGGAAACTTTTTGCGATCCGATATTTCGATGGAGTTCTGTCGAGAAAAACTGGAATGGCGAGGTTTATGGCGAAGGTTGCCCCCCGGGTATGTTGACAGTGGCCCGCGATCCGGGAGGAATCATAGTTCTGCTCTCCGTTCGTAAAGAGGACTATGGAAAAATCTATGTCTGGCCTCATTCAAGTTACAAATGGGGGGATGAGGATAACAGGGATATGTGGTTGCAAGCCAATTCTTTTTCGGAATTTCTTGATAGTCTTTACGATGATGAAGAGAAGAATGGTTATGACTACTGGTATAGACCGGGTTTGAAACATTTGGTCAGGAAGCTGGAGTTTTAAGTTGGAGTACGAGTCGAAATTATGGACAGATTTATAACGCCATATTTAAGAAACTGGCCCGAGGTAGAAAAAGGGAAGGAAGATCCGAAAAGCTGGGATGCTGTTCCTGGCGCAAAATCTGACATCGAAAAATGGGAATCCAACAACAACATACGACTTCCGGATGATTATCGGCGTTTTATGATCAAATACAATGGGGGCAGAATTTATCCCTGCACGTTTAAATATGCTGTTCCAGTAGAAATATATTTTTCCATTGAGCCGGAAACCTATTGTGATCCAATATATCAATGGAGTTACGTCGAGAAAAACTGGAATGGCGAGGTTTATGGCGAAGGTTGCCCTCCAGGTATGTTGGCAGTGGCCTGCAATCCGGGAGGACTCGAAATTTTGCTCTCTGTTCGTAAAGAGGACTACGGAAAAATCTATGTCTGGCCGCATTCAAGCTACAAATGGGGGAACGAGGGAAACAGAGATATATGGTTGCAGGCCGATTCTTTTTCGGAATTTCTTGATAGTCTTTACGATGATGAAGAAAAGAATGGGTATGATTACTGGTATCTGCCGGGTTTGAAACATTTGGTCAGGAAGCTGGAGTTTTGAGTCGGAGCCCGGCTCGGAATTAGTCGTCCCTGCGAAATTCGTTTGTCTCAGTTGAATACGACACCGCAAGCAACTCTTGTTATGGCGAGAGCGTTTTTGATGAACCCGAAGGCTGCCGAGACGATATAACGCCAAGCCAAGAACAGGCGTAAAAAAACCGCCTTCATCTTCAGACGGACCACCGC
>JAVBSG010000107.1:0-35375 GCA_031547245.1 Propionivibrio sp. | reverse complement strand
TGCCAAGGACTACAAGGGGCTCGAGGAAAACGTCCGGCAGACCATTGCGCTCGTCAAGCGCGTCAAGGCCGAACTCGCCGCCAAATAACTCCGTACCAGTTACCCTATAAGCATAAAGGAAACTCTCATGAGCGAACTTATTGTCAAACCTGCCGACAAGGCCAAGTGGGATTGCGTCTCCTTCGGCGAAGTCATGCTCCGTTTGGACCCCGGTTTCGGCCGCGTACGCAATGCCCGCAGTTTCACGGTGTGGGAAGGCGGCGGCGAATACAACGTGGCCCGCGCCATGCGCAAGTGCTGGCAAAAGCGCGCAGCCGTCGTGACGGCGCTGCCCAAAAACGATCTCGGCTGGCTGGTCGAGGATTTCATCATGCAGGGCGGCGTCGACATGAGCCACTGCATCTGGCGCGATTTCGACGGCCTTGGCAAGAATACCCGCGTCGGCCTCAATTTCACCGAGAAGGGCTTCGGCGTCCGTCCGGCCCTGGGCTGTTCCGACCGCGGCTATTCCTCCGCCTCGCAGATCAAGCCGGGCGAAGTGAATTGGGAAAAGCTGTTCGGCGAAGAGGGTGTGCGCTGGTTCCATACTGGTGGCATTTTCGCCGCATTGGCCTCCAATACGGCCGAAGCCGTGATCGAAGCCGTGGAAACGGCCAAGAAATACGGCACCGTGGTTTCCTATGACCTCAACTACCGTGCTTCCCTGTGGAAGAGCCAAGGCGGCAAGGAAGCTGCTCAGCGCGTGAACCGCACGATCGCCAAGAACGTCGATGTCATGATCGGCAACGAAGAGGATTTCACGGCCTGTCTCGGTTTTGAAGTCGAAGGCGCCGATGAGCACCTGACCAAGATCGAAACTGACAGCTTCAAGAAGATGATTCAGACCGCTGTCGCCACCTTCCCCAACTTCAAGGTTGCTGCCACCACGCTGCGCAAGGCCACGACGGCCTCCCTCAACGACTGGTCCGCCTTGCTTTACTACCAGGGCGAACTGTATCAGTCGATGCAGCGCGACAATCTCGAAATCTACGACCGCGTTGGCGGCGGCGACGGATTTGCTTCCGGCCTGATCTACGGCTTCCTGGAAGGCAAGGGTCCGCAGGCCGCCGTTGAATACGGCGCCGCGCACGGCGCGCTGGCCATGACCACGCCGGGCGACACCTCGATGGTGCGCGTGGAGGAAGTTGAAGCGGCCATGAAGGGCAAGGGTGCCCGAGTCATCCGCTGATAAGTATCGCCACAATACCCTTTTCGACGTAGCAGCAAGCTTTCGGCCTCCCAGTGGGAGGCCGTTTTTTTTAGGTGCGCCCGGCAGGGCGCAGTCACTTAGGGGTGCAAGTCCCCTACACACCCGGCAAGGGGAACCGCACGTACGGTGTGGTGTGAGAGGGCTGAGCGATGGCCGTCTTCCTAGAGCGGTTTCGGGGGCGCCGTGGTGTCGCGTTTTTTTAAAATGGCCTCAGAAACCATGATGCATACCGGAAGATCGTTGTCCTTCATCCTGTTGACCAGTAGTGTTCCTGCGTTTCGGCCGATCTGATGCGCGCCTATGGCCATAGTCGTAAGCGGTGGCCGCCAGCTCGCGGCGGCTTCGACATCGTCGAAGCCGATCAGGGAAACGTCCTGCCCCGGGAGCAGCCCCAACTCATACAATCCCAGCGTGGCGCCGAAGGCGATGGGGTCGTTGTGGCAGACCAGCGCGGTGGGCTTCGGCGACATGGACATAATCTGCCGGGTCGCCATTACGGCGGATGCGTACGTGTGCCGGCAGGCTACAACCGGCATGGATTCCGCCGACAGGCCGTGGTCTTGTATCGCATCGCAGAACCCCAGGTAGCGCGTGTGACTGATGGATGGGGACGTGAGGCTGCCTATGAAGCCGATATTCCGGTGCCCGAGATCGAGCAAATGCCCTGTTGCCGTACGGGAACCATGCCGGTTGTTGATGCCGGCGTAATCGAACGGCGCATTCTCTATCATCCTGAGCACCTGGATGACGGGCACGCCAATGCGGGTGTAGGGCTCGAACACGTCGCTGCTGGTGCCGGCCACCATACTCACGATCAAACCGTCGACGCGCATCTCCAGCATTCTTTGCAGGAAGTGCGATTGACGTTCGTGCGACTCGTTGCTGTCGGCAATGAAAACGGCTTTCCCGAGTGGATTCAGAACGTCTTCGATGCCCGAAAGCAGGTCGGAATAAATCGGATTGGCGATGTCCGGAATGATCAGGCCGACTGTGTGGGTCAGCGACGATCGTAAATTGGCCGCGCTGCGGTTATAGACGTAGCCAAGCTCGGCAATCGCGCGCTCGACCTTCTGGCGGGTCTTTTTTGCCACCAAGGGGCTGTTGCGGCAGACTAGCGACACCGTTGCCCTTGATACACCGGCGTGTTTGGCGACGTCTAAAAGCGTGATCACGACTTACCTCATTCAAAATTTTCCGATTAAAGCATTTTGCGATCGAGGCGTATCAAGGCCCCCACTTTACACAGCACAGTACGGCAAGCGGGGAGCAATGCTTCAGGCAACTCGATCGCAAAATGCTCAGGATGTTTCTTTTACCAGAAAAGACGCTGAAGTCCTCTTCTTCAGGTTGCATTATAGGATTAGATCGATCTAAAATCACGCTCATTGGATATTTCATTTTCATTTTACGGTTCAGGGGGCAAGATGGGTGGCGGGCAATGTTCTTCGAGCGGCAAATGTCATAAGTTCGTGGTGGGAATCACCGAGCCTGGCTATGCTGACCATAGCGTTGAAGCAAACATTCTGAAACCTGTGGGGGCAGAGGTCCGCATTTTGCGCTGGAATGGTAGTCGCGCAAAACTGATGGAGATGGTACGGGATCTCGACATCCTCATGGTTCGCGATACGCCGCTCATCGATGCGGAGCTTATCGGCCACTTGCGCGAGGGATGCGGCATCGTTCGTTACGGGGTCGGCGTCGACAATATCGACCTGGAGGCGGCCAGAAAACGCGGAATCAAAGTGGCCAATGTTCCGGACTACGGCGCCAACATCGAGGTGGCCGACCATGCGGCGGCGCTGACGCTGGCACTCGCGAGGCGGGTGGTGACCCGCGATGCGCAGGTCCGTGCCGGGCAGTGGAACATTTCCCAGAAGGAAACCATGTACCGCATTGCCGGATCGACGCTGGGACTCGTCGGTTTCGGCAAGATTGCCCAGGCCTATCTGGAGCGGATGCGCGGTTTCGGCATTGGCGAGGTGCTGGTCCATGACCCGTATGTCAGCAGTGAACAGGCCTCCCGCTTCAAAGTCAAGTTGGTTGATTTCGACGATATCTGCCGCAACGCACAGATCATTTCACTGCATGCGCCGGCAACGCCGGAAACCTACCATATCGTCAATGCCCGCACGCTGGGCCTGATGAATGAGAAAACCTGCCTTGTCAACACATCGCGCGGGGGCCTTGTCGATATCCAAGCGCTGGCGGAGACGCTCAAGGCCGGGAAGATCTTTGGCGCAGCGCTGGACGTGCTGGACAAGGAACCTATCGCCGCGGATTGCCCTCTGGTAGGGCTGAAAAACGTCATCCTGACCGATCACACCGGTTGGTATTCGGAAGCCAGCGTTTACACGCTCCAGGAAAAAGCGGCGCAGGCTGCCGCCGAAATGCTGACGACTGGCGGGGCGACCAACTGGGTCAACAAATGGTAGGCGGTTCTCCCGGAAAAGGGGTCTTTTCCCTGCCGGATGGCGAAGTATATGATGACGGCTTGACGAGAGCTACCATTCAAGGTAGTTTGCCGTTTTTTATGGATCGATCTAAAAATTACTAGATACGGGAGGTGTTCAATCGGAGAAATGGGTGGGTTGTCTCAGGCGCGGCAATCAACGGCGCGACAAAACGATATGAATATTTTGAGAACGAAGGAGTGCGAGTGATGAAAAAGATTTCGTTGATGATGGCTTCATTGGCAGTCGGCGCCACTTTTGCGCTGGCTGGCGGAACCGCAGGAGCACAGGAAAAAGCGATAACCATGAAAGCGGGTATCGGATCGAGCCTGACGGGAAGTTCGCATGGCATGGGGATTACCCGTTTCAAGGAACTGATCGAGAAGGAAACCAACGGCCGCATCAAGATGCAGTTGTTCCCGGACGGCCAGATGGGCAACGATCAGTCCATGATGGACTCGTTGAAGATGGGCACCCTGGACATGATGGTGACCTCGTCGGCTCCGATTGCCAATACCACCAAGACTTTCCTGGTGTTCGACCTGCCTTTCCTGTTTACCAGCGAGAAGATCGCCGACACGGTGCTCGATGGCCCGGCCGGCCAGGAAATCCTGGACACGCTCAAGGGTACGGGACTGATCGGCCTGGTGTACTGGGAAAACGGTTTCCGCAACATCACCAACAGCAAGCGGCCGATCAACACGCCGGATGATCTGAAGGGGCTGAAGATCCGCACCATGCAGAATCCGATTCACCTGGATTCGTTCAAGAAATGGGGAGCCAATCCGGTGCCGCTGCCTTTCAACGAGGTGTTCACGGCGCTTGAACAGAAAGTCATCGACGGCCAGGAAAACCCCAATACCCTGATCTACGACGCCGGTTTCTACGAGGCGCAGAAGTACCTGACGATTTCCAAGCATTTCTATACGCCGTTCGTGTTGATGATCGGCCAGAAGACCTGGAACAAGCTAAGTCCCGCCGATCAGCAACTGGTGCAGAAAATAGCGCTGGAGACCCGCGAGTATCAACGCAAGGTTAACCGCGAATTCGGCGCCAAGTACCTCGATCTGATGGCGAAGAAAGGGATTGCCGTCAACGAGATTTCTCCGCAGGACATCGAGAAATTCAAGGCAAGCTCGAAGGAAATCTACGACAAATTCTCCGGCGACATCGGCAGGGAGCGTCTGGAGAAGGTGGTGGCCGAAGTGGCCAAGGTGAAGTAAGGCAAAAGCAGGTTGCACGGGCCGGAGGTCTTCCAAAAGAGGAGGTTCCGGCCCGGTTGCCGTTTCGATTGTAGTCAAGGGAGTTGTCACATGCTGCGTATTTTCAACAAGCTGCTGACGTTTATTACCGCCACGGCGATGGGGGTCATCGTCCTCCTGGTTTTCGTCAACGTGGCCATGCGCTATATCCTTAACACCGGATTGACCTGGAGCGAGGAAGTCGCGGTCAATCTTTTCGTCTGGGTCATTTTCCTGGGCGCCATCCTGGCCGGCCTGGAAGGGCTGCATATCAAGGTCGATCTGCTGACCAGCAAGCTGCCGAAGGGAGCGCAGAAAGTCTGTCTGGTCGTTTCCAGTCTGTGCGTGCTTTTCGCCATGGGTGTACTGATCGTCGGCGGCGTGGGCGTCGTGGAGGTAACGGACAGCAATATCAGCTCGGCAACGGGACTGCCGTTCTCGTATATCAGCGTATCGCTGGTCATCTTCGCCGTCTGTCTTGGCCTTATCACGATATACAACACCATCAAGGAACTTCGTTCTGATTGAGCGAGCGGCGTCTGCTGCGATTCACCCGTAGCCTGGTTCATGCATGCAAAAAAAAGTTCGGCATGATCCTCCAGTACCCATTATGAAAAGGTAATACGCGATGGAAGGTCTCAACCTAATACTCCTCTTTCTGGCCGCTCTGTTCGGCTTTCTGGCGATCGGCGTACCTATCGCCCATACGCTGATTCTCGTCGCCGTCGCATTGCTGGTCGCCATTGATAATTTCGAGCCGCAACTCGTGGCCCAATCGGTGATATTCGGCGCCAACAGTTTTACTTTGCTGGCCATCCCGTTCTTCATCCTGGCCGGCGAGATCATGAGTTACGGCAGCATATCCAAGCGCATCGTCAACTTCGTGGCCACGCTGATCGGCCACGTCCGTGGCGGCCTGGGTTATGTTGTCATCATTGCCAGTACCATTTTCGCCGGGCTGTCGGGGTCGGCAGTTGCCGATGCCGCGGCGCTTGGCGCCATTCTCATTCCGATGATGGTGCAGATGGGTTATGACCGTGCGCTGGCGACGGCGCTGATCTGCGCTTCGGCGATGATTGCGCCAATCATTCCGCCGAGCATTCCGTTCATCCTGTATGGCGTGGCAGGGCAGGTTTCGATCGGCCGCCTGTTCATGGCCGGCATCGTTCCCGGCATGATCCTGGCGGCCGCATTGATACTCTTCTGGTACTTCGTGTCCAAACGCAACAATTTCCCGGTCGGCAAGAGAGCGTCGGGCCCCGAGCTTCTCCGCGCGCTCAAGGACGCCATTTTTGCGCTGTTCATGCCGGTGATCATCGTCGGCGGTATCCGCATGGGCGTCTTCACGCCGACGGAAGCCGGCTGCATCGCGGTCATGTACGCGCTGTTCATTTCAATGTTCATCTACCGGGAACTGGACATCAAGGGCATCGCGCACGTGTTGATCGGCACGGCCAAAACGACCGGAATGGTTCTCCTTGTGGCGGCAACGGCCACCAGCGCCGCCTGGGTGATCACCACGGCGGGCGTGCCGCAGGCCATTGCCAATTCACTGTCTGGTTTTGCCGAATCGCCGCTTAAGCTGATTTTGATCATCAACGTCTTTTTGGTCTTCCTCGGCATGGTCATGGACCTCACGCCGGCCATGCTGATCTTCACGCCGATCTTCGTGCCGCTGATCAAGAGCGTGGGGATCGATCCGGTGTATTTCGGCCTGGTCATGACGCTGAACCTGGTGATCGGGCTGATCACGCCGCCGGTGGGGACCGTTCTGTACGTCGGCTGCGGCGTGGCCAACATCACGCTGGGCGAGCTGGTCAAGAGAATCTGGCCGTTCATCGTCGTCGAGCTGATCGTTCTGGCATTCCTCATCGTGTTCCCGGCCATCACGCTGGTGCCGTTGGGGTGGTTCACCAGGTAGGAATCTTCTCAGGTCGATTTGTGCTGGAACTCATTTCCGGAGCAGTAAATAGTTGACTATTTCTGCTCCGGATTTCCGTTGTGATTCAGCGCTTTCCCAAGACATTGAGAACTTCATAGCAAGCGCCCATCGTGTGGTAGTCGGTCTTGTTGTTGCAGGATTTACGGTCGGACAAGCGCTGGTTGTCGACGGACAGGATGCGATACCAGGCGCCGTACTGATGGTCGACAAAGTGTTGCCAGCAATATTCCCAAATACGTTTGTACCATTGCCAGTACTTTTCCTTGCCGGTTCTGTCCGCCAACAGCGCAGCAGCAGCGAGGTTTTCCGCCTGAACCCAGAAATACTTCTGATCGAAGCAGACGCTGCCGGATAAATCGTAGCCGTAGAAAAGGCCGCCGTATTTCGCATCCCAGCCGTATTCTATTGAAATATCGAACAAGGCTTGCGCGCGTTGGGTGTGCCACTCGGCGGGCGCGTGGCGATCGAGGATCAGCAGCAATTTGGCCCATTCCGTCTGGTGACCGGTCTGGATGCCCCAAGGGCGGATGTGGTTACTGGCGTCTCTTTTGTTGTATTCAAGATCGGGATGCCAGTCCGACCTGTAATGCTCCCATATCTGGCCATCCGGCAAGGCAGCCTGCGGCAGTCCGCCGTTTGTGAATTGGGTAGCCAGAAGAGCCGCCCTTTCCAGATAATGCCTCTCGCCGGTTGCTTCGAAAGCAGCCAATAGTGCTTCGCAGGCGTGCATGTTGTCGTTTTGGCCGCGATACGAAGAGAGCTTCCAGGCGCCATCCGCCTCGTTGGCGTAGACGCCGAACTCTTCCAACCAGAAGCGTTTTTCCATCAATTCGAATGTCTCTTCCAGCCAGACTTTTGCTTCCTGCATACCTGCGCGCATTGCCCAGGCACTCGCCAGCAGAACGAATGCCAGTCCATAGCAGTGATTGGTGTCGTCGGCAACCCGCCCGGCGACTATTTTCCAGGCATAACCGCCGGTTGCCGGATTGCGATGGACTTGACGCAGATAACGCATGCCGTGCTTTGTCCATTCCAGATACCGCGCTTCGCCGAACTGCAGATAGGCGCGCGCGTAATTGAAGACGAAACGACAGGAGCCGACCAGTGTGCGGGTATCGCGGTCGAAAATGTCGCCGTTGTCGAGAAAGCACTGGAAAAATCCTCCGGCCGGGTCGACAGCTTTATCGTCATAAAACGAAAGCGTGTGGCGAATATGCCGAAGCAGAAAGGATGCGCTCCGGTAATCGGGTTGGGCAACAGGAACGGAATTCGGCATCATTTCTCCTCGCGTAATCGAGGACGCCAGAATACAGCTTATCGGGCGGCAACGGAGCCTTGTACTGCCACGGCATGCGACGATATATACGATAGCCGGAAACGAATGCGATATGGTTGAACCAAAAATAATTCTTGACACTCCAACCAACTCTCTCTTATTTTGCAGTCTGCGGCGCGTGGCGCCGCTTATGGAGTGATTGATGGCGTCGTCCCTTTTCCGCGTTTGGTTTGTTGCTGAATCCGTCTCGTTTTACGGATTCTATTTTTATTACTTTACCAAGTCCTGCGGCGGGGTGCGTGCGATGTAACCTAAATCAAACGAACAGCTACCCGGGCCGCAGGCGAATCCGCCGGCGGCCCGTTTTTTTGCTTCGGCGGTTTTGAGCGGTAAAGGGACGGGATAGCGTTGCGGCCATTTGGGTTCCCTTGCCCGTAGCCAGAAAGGAATCAGCATGAATATCGGCAAAGCAATCAGGATGGAACGCCTCTTCAACCGCGACACGGGCAAATGCATCATCGTGCCCATGGATCACGGCGTTTCCGTAGGGCCTATCGACGGACTCATTGACGTATGCAAGGCGGTCAGCGAAGTGGCCGAAGGCGGGGCGGACGCGGTGTTGGAGCACAAGGGAATGGTGCGCTGGGGCCACCGGGGACGGGGACGCGACATCGGCCTGATACTCCATTTGTCATCGAGTACCGACCTGTCTCCGCAACCCAACGCCAAGATACTGACGGCGTCCGTGGAGGACGCGCTCAAAAACGGTGCGGACGGCGTATCCATGCACGTCAACCTTGGAGATTCCACAGAGGCCAAAATGCTGGAGGATCTGGGGCGCGTGGCTCGTGACGCGGAGAAGTGGGGAATGCCGCTGCTGGTCATGATGTACGGCCGGGGACCGAAGATCACGAACGGTTTCGATCCTGGCGTCGTTGCCCACTGCGCCCGCGTAGCCATGGAACTCGGAGCGGACATCGTCAAGGTTCCCTACACCGGCGACATCGATTCGTTCGCGCACGTGGTGGCGGGGGCTCACATTCCCGTGGTCATCGCCGGCGGTCCGAAAACCGAGACCACCGGCGAATTCCTGCAGACGGTGGCCGATGCGATCAAGGCCGGAGCCTCCGGTTTATCGGTAGGCAGGAACATTTTTCAGCACCCCGAGCCCCGGCGCATGGTTTCCGCACTGTCCGGGCTGGTGCATGCCGGCTGGAGCGTGGAGCAGGCCTTGCATGTCGCAGGGGAGGGGTAATCCGTGCGGTCAGTTCTTTTCAAAGCTGTTCCCTTCGCCAAGGAAGAAGTGACTTTGGCGCTTGAATCCGGCGTGGACGGATTGATCGTCCCCGCCGAGCATGTGCAGGCAGCCGCCTCATTGGCGCGTTGCCGCGTTATTTCCGCCGACGAACCCGTGGAGATCCTCTTGCGTAGCCGCGAGGACGAGCAGGCGGCGGCGCGCCAGGTGAATGCAGGACATCTGGTTATCCTGAATCGGGGATGGGAAATCATTCCGGTGGAAAATCTGCTGGCGCAATCGTCGAGCGACGCGTTTTCTCCACCTATCGCGGCAGGGGGTGAGGAAGGCGGGCGGGCCTGCGGCCTGGCGCTGGAGGTGCTGAATCCGGACGAGGCGCGGCTGGCAGCCGGCATCCTGGAAAAGGGTGTGCATACGGTTGTTGTGCCGCCCGCGGGGCTGCACGCACTTCGGGATATCGTGGAAGCGTTGAAGCAGGTAACTACCCAGCTGGAGCTTTCCGAAGCCGTCGTCACGGAAATCGTTCCCGTGGGTATGGGGCACCGCGTCTGTGTGGACACGCTATCGATGTTTTCAGCCGGGCAGGGGATGCTGATCGGCAATTCGGCAGCGTTTACCTTTTTGGTCAACGCGGAGACCGAGCGCAATGAGTATGTGGCCTCCCGTCCTTTTCGCATCAACGCTGGCGCCGTGCATGCCTATGCGCTGATGCCGGGGGATCGAACCTCCTACTTGGCCGAGCTTGCCGCCGGATCGGAAGTGCTTGTCGCCGATTACGGCGGCAAGCTCCGGACCGCTGTGGTTGGCCGCGTCAAGGTGGAGCAGCGTCCCATGCTGCTGATCCGGGCCAAAGCCGGGGAAGTGGAAGGCGCCGTCTTTTTGCAGAATGCCGAAACCATCCGCCTCGTCATACCCGGCGGCGCCTCGATCAGCGTGGTTGCCTTGCAGCCGGGGGATCGGGTGCTTTGCCGCCTCGATGCGGCTGGCAGACACTTTGGTATGCGCATTGCGGAAGACATTACCGAACTATAGTGTTTTCGCTGTTTCGGCGAATCCCACATCGGCCATGAAATAGCAGCGTGGCCGGGGAAAACGGCATTGAGTCTCTTCGGGTCGAATTCACAGCCGCTTGAGGCGTAGGTTGCTCGAAGAGCGATGGTGTGGATACCCCGCTGCCTGCCGCGGGGTTATTCATTTTCTGCGGCAGTGTTTGGCAGGAGTGTATGCTTCCATCTTTAGGTTGCGCCGACTATTTTTCGCCTGAAGCCGCTGCTCTCGTTTAAAATCAAGGGTTCCTGACGAAGTCATCGTCAACAATGCGTGCCAATAACAGACTTGCGCCCTTTTTCTGATAGGAGAAAACGATGGAAAACCAAAAAAGTATTGAGCTCCTCAACAAAGCTGTCGCCGACGAGCTTTCGGCGGTACACCAATATATGTACTTTCATTTTCATTGCGACGATCAGGGCTACGATCTGTTGGCCAATCTGTTCAAGCACACGGCGATTGCCGAAATGATGCATATCGAAAAACTCTCCGAGAGAATCCTCTTCCTGAAGGGCGATGTGGAAATGGCCGCTTCCGAAAGCGTGAAAAAGGTCCAGGACATCAAGGAAATGCTCGAAATGGCGACCAAGATGGAGACGGCAAGCGCGCGTGACTACAACCGCTGGGCGAACGAGTGTTCGAAGAGCGAGGATTCGGTGTCGAAAAAACTGTTCGAAGAACTGGTCGCCGACGAAGAAATGCATTTCGACCGGTATGACAAAGAAATGGACAATCTGACCAAGTTCGGCGCCCATTACCTGGCGCTGCAATCCATCGAACGCAGCAAATCGGTGTCGGCTGGCGGCGGGCATCCTTCCGCGACTTGATTCGGTAGTAGATCTGGATCGAAGAACAGGGTCAGCACCCAGTCATCCAGCACATAATCGAACTGGCGCCGACACCGGAAATCACGCTGTCGGCGTTTTTGCGGTTCAGAGACGATTAGTTATGCATGATTTGTAAAAGCGATGATAATTATATAAAAAATCATGCAAATAGCCGTAGTTTTTTACGTTTAATAGATGAAGCAGGGCGGCTAAATAGATTTTAGCCGATGAAAAAATACCTTCTGGCAACTCATTCTTTCCTGCAATAGTAAATAATGATTGTGCGAGAGTTAGGCGTTTCACAAACGAGGAAGGTTTTTTATATTCTCTATCCCATTGATAGTGAAGTTTTTCTGTCGACTGAACAGGGCAGGGAACATGGCCTGGGTATACCTGCCAAGGGGTGCTTTGTGCATACTTCGGCAATAGCTCAAAAAAACGAGCATACAGGCGGTGAAGAATACACCAATGGCTGGGCATCATCGTAACAGTTTTTATAAACTCCGTGTCATAAAACGGAGTAAGAAATTCTAAGCCATGTAAATCGATAGATTCAAAATGCTTGAATAAGTGGCGACGTTGATCATTCTGCAATAAAAAAAGATACAATCTGCGACCCAAGTCGTCACACGAATGCTTGTTGATTTCGGATATCGTATTGTTCAGGACGATATCGGGCAACCTATTCTTTGCATCATCCGTCAATATTCCAAGTGGCATTATTTTATGGTGTAGCGCCAGGAAATATTGTGCAGTGGCCTCTACTCCTTGTGATTCATAGATGTCAAGCATCTTTTGATCCATATAGACATGGCCTAATCCAACGCTTCCCCCATCCCCTGACCAAATAAAAGAAGGGCGATCAATATTCAAAACTTTATTGCTCTCTATATTGGTTTTCATGTGATAGGCCAATAAAGAGAAGTTTGGGTAAATAACATTGGATAAAGAGTAGTTAAAACAGCATTTCTCGCCAGCTGCTTCGGAAAATAATTGAGCGAAACGTAAATCCTGTGATCCGGGTGGGGAAAAGTTCAGCGCTTCGACTTGGCATCCTTGTTTCAACAACAGGGATACAATTACTCGTGAGTCCATTCCTCCGCTTAGGAAAGCATACACATGCGATTCGTTTGAGTGAAGCCTCAAGCGAATCGATTCCTGAAATTCATCGATTAATTTTTCTGCGCCCTCTTCTTCTGTTCCGTTAAATACCTCTCGGCACGACCAATCATAATAATGTTTTTTCGTTATTTCAGAATTTGTTGCCGAAATTATCTCACTTTCTTTCAGTACGAAAATTTCGTTATATGGCGTTCTGTTGTCCAAAGGAAAATCATATAAACTTTGTTCAGCCATTCCGGCTTCTGAAAGTGTTTTTTTTATATATTGAATTTCTTCAAGAATACGCAGGGCTGATGAAAAAAACAAAAATCCGTTACTGATAGAGTAGTATATCGAACGAACGCCAAGCGCATCCGTTGTTAAATGTAGTAGTTTTTTTTTGGAGTCAAAGTTGACGAACGAAAAAGATCCTCGTGTCTTTGCAAATACATTCCAGTTTTCTGTTTCGCATGCCTGATGCAATACTTCGAGTTGTTTGTCGCGATTAATGCGATGACCATTCTCCGTTAAAATGGGGTCACCTGCTAATGTGGATATATTCCTATTCTCGCGATTAATCCAGGCATTGTCTTCGAAAGAGCCTGAGCTCCACTTGACAAGAAATAAATCCGAATCATCATATCGGAATGTTTTTTTTTCTTCTTTTGTGTTGCGAGAAAGATTTTTTTCTATTGATTGCTTTACAGAGAGAGGAATGTTTTCTTCAGTAGAAAGTCTAAAAACTCCCGCAAATAGTGACATGTCTTGATCTTTCTAAATTGATTGATATTGTGAAAAATTTACAGTTGTTTTGCAATAAAAAAAGAATGTGAAATTTTTTAGATGTTTTTTGTCTTTAAAGATGATAAAACATTTTGAATATGTTTCCTTAAAAAAATAAAAGACAGCGTTGTGTAAATAATTATTCCCGAAATGATGAGCAATGTCAGCTGTAAATACAAACTGATGGACCAATCCATCTGTTTTATCATGTAAATCGACAAAAACATGATCAATCCGACGATGAATGGTGGGGATACTTCTTTGAGATACTCTGTGACCTTTAGGCCAAGCTCAGGCAAGCACTGGTTAAGTACATAAATAAACCAAATAGGATAGGTAATTATCCAGGCGTAACAGACACCCTGAAGTTTCCAAAAATATGCTCCAATAATAAACGATGCAGGCATGATCAGGCAGGCAACGAAGAGATTGATAACATTCAATCGAGGTTGCCCCTTTGCATTGATTGCCTGGGCAAGTGGAAGGCTTAATGAACGCAAAGGAAATATGAATGCAATGAACTGTACGGCCTGCGCCGATGTTTGCCAGTGATCTCCTAAAACAAGAAGAACAACCTCATCGGCTATTGACGCTATTCCAAAAAAAATAGGAACCATTGTAAAGCTTACAATTCGTGCAACGATTATACTATAATAGCCTATTAAATTTCGTTCGTTTTGGATTCGTGAAAATGCTGCCAAGCCTATTTGATTAAATACGGCTGACATTTTTATTAACGGAAGACTTGCCAGCTGAAAGCCTACAGAGTAGTATCCCAAAACGGTTTTTCCAAGAAGGCGCCCTACAATAAAAACATCCGCCTGTGAATAAACAAACCACAGTAATCTGTTCAAAACAGTCATGAAGCCATAATTGACTATTTTTCCAATATTGCGGAAATGAAAAGAGGGGGTGAGGAAAAATGGACGTCTGATGTTTATACCGAATGCGCATAGAATCTGCGACAGGAGGTTTCCGAGAATTATCGACCATATTCCAGCACCTAAAAATGCCATTAATAATGTGGCCAATGTGCCAAAAATCGAACTGGATATCTCAACAATGGATTTGTATCGAAAATCCATCTCCCTCTCTAGTAGGGAGGAGGGGATAATTATAAATATTTGAATCAAAAACTGTATACTTAAAACAGGAATGAATGTGGATAAACGGTCTTCATTGAAATAAAACGCTGCTGCCGGTGATGAAAGGCATAGTAATAAAACGGTAACTAAATTGACAAGAATCACAAGTCCAAAGCATTGGCGCAATTGGTGTTGATTAATTTCTTGTGCTTGTACGATTGCTTGCCCTAACCCCATTTCGTTGATCATCGAAAAAAACGAAATTAAAATCATGGACATTGCCATCAGCCCATAATCGTCCGGTTGCAACAAACGTATGATTAGGAATGTTGATATCCAACTGATGATTTGTCCAATTAACTTGGCTGAGACCGTCCAACGAAGGCTTGTCAGGACGCTATTTTTTAAATCCATGGGGAATGCTCAATAAATGTCTACTGTATTACCGTCATACGGGAAGAAATACTACTATGGGCGCCAAAGCAATGCTGCAGGCTGTGTTTTCTGCCTCTGAACCGAGTGATATGGTAAGGACCGAAATTTCTTGGCAGTGGATGCAAGATGAGTTTTTTGCTCCAAAAATACTACTGGACGATATGCAGGGGCGCCCATAAGATGAAAAAAGACGGACCACATCGAATATCAGAGGGTTCAAGTTGGGGGCATTCATCGAAGAGATCGGGTTACTGCAATTCAACCAGCCCATGGAGTCCTCGTGATGATGGGGCTTCAGCACATCAATCTATCAGCTCGCCAGTCAGCGGCATTGCAGCGCTGGGTCGACTTAGCATACTGTCTGTGACCGACACGTTTGACTAAACATTTTCTAAAGCCGCTCCAATTTTTGAACGCTATGAAACTAGCGAAGTATGCCTGAACCGCGCGGTATTTACTGTGCAGTATGCCCTACAGCAACTCTTTGGATGGTTTTTCCGCGTTGTTACTTTCATGGACATGAGTTGGAGATTTTTGTCCTGACCATGCAGCTCCGGCAATGCCAGCTAAAATATGCTGAATTGTTGTTTTTTACGCCATCTTCTTATTGCTAGCCGAAGCGGCGGTCGTAAACCCCTTTCATCGCCTGCGTCAACACCATGTAGCCGGCCAGAATCAGAACCAGGATCGGAAAATAGAGCCACGGCAATGCCTGCAGCTTGAAGTAGTGCGCCATCGGCCCCATGGTGATGAAGAGACCGATGCCAATGATCAAGCCCGTTGCCACCAGTAAGGGCGTCGCCGGCCGGCTCTGCAGGAATGGGATGCGGCGCGTACGGATCATGTGCACGATGAGCGTTTGCGTCATCAGTCCCTCGACGAACCAGCCGGACTGGAACAGCGTCTGCTGTGCCGGCGTGTTGGCGCCGAAAACGAACCACATGACACAGTAGGTGGCGATGTCGAAAATCGAGCTGAGCGGCCCGAAGAACAGCATGAAACGGCCGATGTCGCCGGGGTTCCAATGCTGGGGCTGCAGCAGGAGTTCCTCGTCGACATTGTCGAAAGGAATGGCGACCTGCGAAATGTCATACAGCAGATTCTGCACCAGCAGATGCATCGGCAGCATCGGCAGGAAGGGGATAAAAGCGCTTGCCACCAGAACCGAGAAAACGTTGCCGAAATTCGAGCTGGCCGTCATCTTGATGTACTTGAGCATATTGACGAAAGTGCGGCGCCCTTCGAGAACGCCGGCTTCCAGAACCATCAGGCTCTTTTCCAGCAGAATGATGTCGGCGGCCTCCTTGGCGATGTCTACGGCCGTATCGACGGAAACGCCGATATCTGCCGTGCGCAGGGCCGGCGCGTCGTTGATGCCGTCGCCCATGAAACCGACGACATGGCCGTTGGCTTTCAACAGCCGCACGATGCGTTCCTTGTGCGCCGGCGTCAACTTGGCAAAAATATTATGCGATTCGACGACCTTGGCCAGATCGCCATCCGACATGCGTTCGATATCGCTGCCCAACAGCAGGCCACGCTTCTCCAGCCCGACCTCCCGGCAGACCTTGGCCGTGACCAGTTCATTGTCGCCGGTCAGCACCTTGACCGCCACGCCGTGTTCGGCCAGCGCCTTGAGCGCCGGCGCTGTCGACTCCTTGGGCGGATCAAGGAAGGCGACATAGCCGATCAGGGTTAGCGCCTGCTCGTCGCCGATGCCGTAAACCTCCTGCGTCGGCGGCAGTTCGCGCGCCGCCACCGCAACCACACGCAATCCTTCCTCGTTCAAATCGGCCGTCACTGCCCGGATGCGCGTCAACAGGTCGGGAGTCAGCGCCTCCGTCGATTCGCCGTGGCGGACATGGGTGCATACGGCGAGAATTTCCTCGACGGCACCCTTGCAGATCAGCTCGTGGTGATCCTCGCGTTCGCTGACGACTACCGACATGCGTCGGCGCGTGAAGTCGAACGGAATTTCGTCGACCTTGCGGAAATTCCTGGCCGGATCGAGTTCGCGCCGCACTTCGACATGTTCCAGAACCGCCACGTCCAGCAGGTTTTTCAATCCCGTCTGGTAGTAGCTGTTGAGGTAGGCCATTTCCAGCACGTCGTCCGAATCCTCTCCCCAGACGTCGACGTGGCGCGACAGGAAAATCCTGTCCTGCGTCAGGGTGCCGGTCTTGTCCGTGCAGAGCACGTCCATTGCGCCGAAATTCTGGATTGCGTCCAGGCGCTTGACGATGACCTTCTTGCGCGAGAGAAATACCGCCCCCTTGGCCAGAGTCGAAGTCACGATCATCGGCAGCATTTCGGGCGTCAGGCCGACGGCGATGGAGAGAGAAAACAGCAGCGCCTCCATCCAGTCATGCTTGGTTACGCCGTTGATGAACAGCACCAGTGGCGCCATGACCAGCATGAAGCGGATCAACAGCCAGCTGACCTTGTTGACGCCGATGTGGAACGAAGTCGGCGCGCGGTCGGTAGCCGTTACGCGGCTGGCCAAGGCGCCAAAGTACGTCGCATTGCCGGTATGCAGAATGACCGCCGTCGCCGATCCGGAGACCACGTTGGTACCCATGAACAGGATATTGTCCAGTTCCAGCGGATTGATTGCGCCGGTATCGCGCTGCACGGCGAATTTCTCTACCGGCATTGATTCTCCTGTCATGGCCGCCTGGGCGACGAACAGATCCTTCGCCGTCAGCAGACGGCAATCCGCGGGGAGCATGTCGCCTGCCGACAGTACGATGAGATCGCCAGGCACCAGTTGCGTAATCGGCAATTCAACGCGCTGCGCGCTCCAGGAGGCTGTCGGCGCCCTTGACGCCGGATCATCCTCCGATGTCGATTGCCGCCGAATGGCAGTTGCCGTATTGCTGACCATTGCCTTGAGCGCATCGGCGGCCTTGTTGGATTTCCCCTCCTGCCAGAAGCGCAGCAGCGTCGACAGCACGATCATCGTACCGATCACCAGCGCTGCCTTCATGTCTTCCGTCACGTAGGAAACGATGGC
Organism: Propionivibrio sp.; assembly: GCA_031547245.1. Taxonomy (GTDB): domain Bacteria; phylum Pseudomonadota; class Gammaproteobacteria; order Burkholderiales; family Rhodocyclaceae; genus Propionivibrio. The sequence continues at coordinate 17,671 of JAVBSG010000107.1, read as the reverse complement.
CAACAGCGTCAGCAGCAGATTGAACGGATTGCGATAGCAATGCCATAAATGCACCTGCCAGGGCAACGGTTTTTCGTGTTCGATTTCGTTCAGGCCAACGCGTTCGCGGATCGCCGCGGCTTGCGATTCGCTTAAACCGCCGGGATCACTGCCAAGCAGCCGAAACAGCGCATCAACCGGCGCGTTGGCGGCCTTGACCAGCGTTTGTGCAAGTTCCGGCGGCATTTCCCTGTTGACGCCGGTACGGGACAGCGTTTCCAGCAACGCCAGACGCCGGAAATGCCGGGAAAAATGGCGGGCGCGCAGAAACCCCGCGAAGAACTGTTTCAGGAGAGCGAGTTTCATCTGGTTTTTCCCATATGGTTTCATGACACATCAACGACATGGGATCGGGAGCGGATTCGAACCGACGCTGCACCTTGTGTCAGGCCGCTGCAAGGGTGCGATCGGCGGACACGTGTGACGCAGTTTCGATGCGCTTACCGGCGGCAGACGAAACAAGCGACGATTCTCATCGCATGATGAGTAATTCCGATTCGCATTAGACTCGATAAGCTTTGGCAAGCTGCAGGCAGCGCAGCAGCACGTCAAGTATCAGCGGTCATGCGGATGGGAACTGGACTCGTCGTTTCCGGAGCCGGTATGGAAAGACGACACGCCGCGTCGCCTGAGAATGCCGCCTCCTGATGTCAGCAAGATAGCGGCGGGAAAACCTGCGTGCTAGCTTGCCGTAATTTTGCCGGTTGCTCGAACCGGCAATCGACTGTCACTGGGGCAAGTACCCACTCAGGATCTCCTTTGAATAAAAAATCGGATGGATTATACGATTCGCAATGACGTTTTACTGTGACCGATGGTAACGCCTGTCGTCGTGGGGTTCTCGCCGAAATCCTTCCTGCCCGGGCCGATGTCGGGCAGGAAGGGATGTGGCGGAATTACCAGTCGTCGCGTTCTTTTTTGCGTGGCGGAGGGGCTTCGCTTTGGGCGCCTTGAGCCGCACGCCGGGCGGGTTGCGCTTTCGGTGCGACGGCCGCGGCGGCTTCATTGGCCGCCTTGGCGACGGTGGCGGCAAGCGCCTCGCGCACCTGGAGAGAACCGGCCTGGATATCGTCGAGCGGAATCTGGATGTTTTCCAGCGTGGCGTAGGATACATTCGGCGTGACGCGGTCGACGATGACCTCGCAGCACGGCGATTCCATCCGGCCGAGCGACTGGCCGGTCTGCGGATCCTTCAGTTCCTTGCCGAGCATGTAAACGCGGTAGCGGCTCTTTTCCTTGAGCACCGCGCCTCCCTGGCTGAGCACGACCTGGTTGCCGGTGCGCTCGACGATCGAAATCGGGAAGCTGCGCAGCAGGATAGATTCAGCAGCCTGCTTTACCATGTCCGCCTGCATGGCCTGCACGGTTCTGCCCTCGTCGATGCCTGCGCCCAGGGTGGTCGGTGAAGTGCTGGGCAATGCGCCCTTGAGCGTACTCGACAACTGGATCTGCCGCGTTGCCAGGTTGATAAGGCGTTGCGAGATCTGCCAGCCGCCGGAATAACTGACCAGCTCGCGGTCCGTGGTTTGCAGTTTGCGGGCATGGCGGTTGTAGGCCAGACTGTCGACTTCGCCGACCCAGACGAGATCGGCGCTCAGGGCCTGGCCGAGCTTGGCGAAATTGGCTGCCGGCGTCTGGGCGGAGGTGATCATCTCCAGTTCGCCCTGGATTTCGCCGTCGAATTGCCGGTCGAGTATGGTGAAGCGCCCGGTCTGGGCCAATGCATCGACGAGCTGGCGGTGCAGGACGTCGAGCACTTCGCCGGCCGGCACGGAGCGTCCGCCGATGTTGAAGCTGCTCTGCCGCGTGCGCAACGGAGCAATGACGATCTTGATCTTGCCGGCATCCGCCGGGGCCTGGAATTTCGCCACGCTGGCCTCGATTTCGACCGTGTAGCTGCCTTCAATGCCCTTGCTCTCGGAAGAGGCGGTGACCTTGTCGATCAGCGAGGCATTCTCTGCCGGCGGAATGACATTGAGTACCTTGAAGGATGAAACGACTCCCTGCGACTGCGAAACGATCTTCTCGGCGAAAGCCTGGCCTTGTAATTGCGCCGTGGCCTTGGCGCGGTCATGGCCGTTGTCCGAATAGACGTCTACGGTCGCCGTAGCCTGGGCCATAACGGTGAGACTGGCGCTGGCCGCGTTAACGATGACGCCGTTGACCTGCATGATTGCGCTTTTCAGAGCTTCGTTGACCGCCGCGCCCGGGGTGATGCCGATGCCCTTGGCGGCTATGGTCACGTGCTCGATCTTGCCGACATCGAGTACGTTGGCTGCTGGTGCGGCGGCGGGAGGCGGCGCGGCCGGCGCAACAGCGGGTGGCGGCGGGGGAGGCGTGGCGGCGGAAGGCGCTGCCTGCTCCGGTTTATTGTCGCAGGCTGCCAAGGCACATAACAGCAGCGCGGGGAGGAGTATTTTTTTCATTTGGGTATCCGAAAACGAAAGAAAACGGGGAGCGGAGATGAAATCGCTACCCCGTTCGAGGATTGGGCATTCAACGAAAATCCGTGGCAGTGTTGCTTCCGGCCGTACCTTTCCCTGAAATGCCCAAAATATCTCCTCCGCTCAGAGCATGGAGGTCGCGTCGGTGCTTTCCTTCGGCACCGGGATGTTGTTTTCCTTGGCGAAGGTGACCGCGCTCTTCAGGCTGCCGCCCAGTGCCTTCATCGATCCTGGCAGGCTCGATACCACGTAGGCGGCGGAGTTGGCAGAGCCCAGGTCGCTCGGGCTAGGCTTGTAGCCCTGCATGCCCTTCGATAGAACGGCGTATTTGATGACGCCCTTGCCGAGATCGCCCATGCCTTCGCTGAACAATTGTTTGCTCTGAGCGTCCATTTCAATCTTTTCGCCCTTCAGCTTGGCTTCCAGAGCCTTGCTGCTCTCAGTCTGCACCTTGGCGGCTTCTTCGAGCGCATCCTTGGTGGCGCCTGAAGTCAGGTTCTTGGCCTGCAGTTCGGCGCGGTCCGCTTCGTCCTTCAGACCAACGGCGCGCAGCATCTTGACGTCGGCGCTGTTGACCAGTTGAGCGGCTTCGACGTAGCTGGACGTGATCTGGCTGGCGCTCATGCTCGAGCTGGAACTACCGCCGAGGCCGACGGCCTTGCCCAGGTTGCCGAGCTGCGCCTGTCCCAGGCCAGGTACGGCCATCAGTGCTGCGCTCACCAGGGCGGCCATTAATTTTGCTTTCATCAAGTTTCCTTTCTTGCGGACAACGATATTTGCCGGCGGCAAGTGCCGCCAGCGGGGTGGTAAATAGGATTATTGGATGCCGGCGGCGTTGAGGCGGCTGACCACTTCGCGGGCGGCAGCCATGGCGGCGTCCTTGAGCGCCTTGCCTTGTGCCGTGGCATTGTCGGCGCCCAGGCCGGCGTACTGCACGGCCGGCACGGAGGCGACTTCGCGCGGCAGGTTGCCGGAGATGTCGAGAACACGCCCGGTGACCGACACCGCTACGCGCTGCATGCCGGTTGCATCGTCCTGCATCGGCGCGCCGACGTCGAGCGTGGCAAGCACCAGCAGCGGGATCTGCGCCTGGCGCAGCGTGTTGACCACGGCGCGGATGGTCGACGGGGCGAGGTCGTTGCCCGTGGAGAAGTCCTGGTTGACAGCCTTGAGTTCCTGGTCGCCGAGAACGAATTCCGGGTCGGCAACCTGGAAGCCGCCTTGCGAGAAGACGCTGGTGATCGAGGTCTTGGTGTTGTTGAGCGAGAGCAGGCGATAGCTGGTGTCGTCGGCCTTGCGCGTGGTGCTGCCGCCGGTTTCCACCGTCACCGACCGCTTGTAGTTGGCGCTGGCTTTGCCTTCCTTGCTGGCGGCCGTCGCTACGGTGTTGCCGCTGACTTTCTCGCTTTCGGCACCCTTGACGGAGGCGGAGCGCTCGACCGAGCGATCGTCTTCCACTTCGGCGCGCTTGACTACGCGGGCGTCGAAACTGCGCACGCTGGCTGCCTCGCGGCCGACGAAAACGTAAACAAGCTGCGATTTCGCGCCGCCGGCCGCTGTCGCCTTGGCCGTGGCGCTGGAGCCGCGCACGGCGTTGCGCAGCTTGGCGACGTTGATCTCGACGCGCACCGAGACGGAATACTTTTTGGCGCTCTCGTTGTTCTGCTCATTGATGATCGTCGTGCCGAGGAGGAATTTTTCGAGATTTTCCTCGACCTTGGGCTGAATGGCCTCGAAGTTCTCCGCTTCGGCTTCGCCCGCTTCGGCAAAATAGCGCTCCACGGCGGCAATTTGCGCGGAGCGGTAGGCTTTGTCCCTATCCTCGGATGACAGGCTCCAGCCGTAGGAAACGGTTCCCACGCCCTTGGAGGCGACAACTTGCGCGAAGGAGTAGGTGGATAACAAGATCAGGCCCGCGAAGGCGATCAGGAGTTTTTTCATTTGCATTTCCTTAGGATGTCGTTGGTGGTTTCGAGCTGCGAGGTGATGTCTTTCGCCGAGGCCGCCGTGCGGACCCATTTCGAGTCCGGCTGCTGCAGCGCATCGGAGAGTTTCTGGAACAGGCCGCGAACGGCGTCCTGGTAGGCGGGGAAGTCGTCGGTGGCCACCTGCGAGGCGGGCACCACGACGGATTCGCCGTTCTTCAGGTCGGTGTTGATGAATTCCGTGCCCAACGTCGGTTCGTAGAAGCGCAGGGTGGTGTAGGCGCCATAGACGTAGGCGGTGCCGATGTTGTTGGCATCAGTCTTGATTTTTGCGAACTTGTTGAGCTTGACTTCGAAAAGATAGTCACCTTCGCCCAGCTTGAGTTTCATGTCATCGCCGTTTTCCAGGCGCAGGCTCATCACTCCGCCCACGGCATGGCCAATGCTGCTTGGCAGCAGAGGCACGCCAACCTTGGCCGACAGGGTCGAGGCGAAGAGGTCGGCAAGCAGGCTTTCCACCACCTTCGGATTGGCACGCAGGGTTTCCGGCATGAGCGCCAGGGCTTCCGGCGCCACTTCCGCCTTGCGCACCTGGATGCTCTTGGTGCCTTCCTGCGGCAAGGTCGCCGTCGACAGCCGGCTGGCAAAGAGGGAGATCAGCCCATTGGCGTCCTCGCGCAGCAGCAGGTTCTCGACGAAGCTTTGAAGCCGCTCGGGCGACGGGGCCGACGGCGTGGCGTCGAACAGCACGGCGCTGATCGGATAGCTGCGCACGACGCTCTGGCTCTTGTAGTCGAAAATCAGCACGTCGGCGCGCAGATTCACAAAGGTCTTGTTATATGCTCCATAGTCTTCGGACGAAACAATCTCGTCGGTGAGCAGCATGACGGCCATCAGCGCCTGGTCGCTCTGCTTGAGGTTGACGAGGGAAGCCGGAGCCCGGATGTCGAGCGCAGGATTGCTGAGATTCTGGCTGCGGCGCAATACCTGGGCAGACAGGCTGTTGCCGCCTTTGAGCTTCTCGAATACCTTGAAACTATATGGGAAACGGCTGGCGGCACTCTTGTAGTCGCCGGCAAAAGCGAACCCGGCCAGCGTTATTTCAGCGGCTTGGGCAAACGCAGGGACAAGGAAGGATATGGCGCAGATAAAGGCCAGAAAGATACGCGGGAAAGAGTTCATGAACGATTTCAAAAAGTTGGATGGGGCTTGGCGGTTTTTTTCGGAGCAAATACATCAAACTCTCTATTTTATCGGTGTTTACTGAAAAGCCACTTATACAAAATCAAATTCGGTAAGGAAGTCATTGCGCGGTTAACGGTATGAGCGAAAGATTCTTTAGTCCCTTTTTACGGTTTTTATGGATTTACGGATTTTTCATGGAACTTTTTCCAGGTAAATGTAGTCGATTAGTGGTTTTATAACATAAAATAGCATTTCACAATATGAGATAATAACGTTTTCACCCAAAAAAACCAACTGACGCAACCCGTTCCATTCGCGCTTCATTCATCTACAATGGACAGGTTGCATGCCCTTTATCCGCAGACCAGGAGACAAGTCATGGCGTCAATTCCAGAACAAAACTATCCCCTCGCAGCAGAAGACTCCGATCCGCAGGAAACGCTTGAATGGCTTGGCGCCCTGGCCGGAGTCATTGACTCGGAGGGAGCCGAGCGAGCCCATTTTCTGATTCAGCAGTTGATTGCCGAGGCGCGCGAGGAGGGGATAGATCTCCCCTACAGCGCCACCACGGAATATGTCAACACCATTCCCGTCGAGAACCAGCCGAGTTATCCCGGCGACCCCACGCTGGAAATACGCATCCGCAATTTCATCCGCTGGAACGCCATGGCCATGGTGGTGCGGGCCAACAAGCATACCAACGTCGGCGGCCACATCGCCTCGTTCGCGTCGCAGGCGGCGCTTTATGAAGTCGGTTTCAACTGGTTCTGGCGTGCGCCCAGCGAACAGAACGAAGGCGATCTGGTTTTCTTCCAGGGGCATTCGATTCCCGGAATCTATTCACGCGCTTTCCTGCTGGGGCAGATGAGCGAGGATCAACTGGATCAGTTCCGCCAGGAAGTCGGCGGGCGCGGCTTGTCCTCCTACCCGCATCCATGGCTGATGCCCGGTTTCTGGCAGTTTCCGACCGTCTCCATGGGGCTGGGACCGATCCAGGCCATCTATCAGGCCCGCTTCATGCGTTACATGGAGAGCCGCGGCTTGATCGAGCCGCAGAACCGCAAGGTGTGGGCTTTCCTCGGCGACGGCGAGACCGACGAGGTCGAATCGCTCGGCGCGGTCGGCATGGCCGCCCGTGAGAAGCTTGACAACCTCATCTTCGTCATCAACTGCAACCTGCAGCGGCTGGATGGCCCGGTGCGCGGCAACGGCAAGATCATCCAGGAGCTCGAAGGGCAATTCCGCGGCGCCGGCTGGAATGTCATCAAGCTGATCTGGGGCCGCCACTGGGATGTGCTGTTCGAGCGCGACAAGAAAGGCGTGCTCAAGAAGCGCATGATGGAAGTCGTCGACGGCGAGTACCAGACCTACAAGGCCAAGAACGGCACCTACGTGCGCGAGCACTTCTTCAACACGCCGGACCTTCAGGCGCTGGTGGCCGACTGGACGGATGCCGACATCTGGATGCTCAACCGCGGCGGCCACGACATCTTCAAGATTTTCAGCGCCTTCAAGGCAGCCGTCGAGCACAAGGGTCGGCCGACACTGATCCTGGCCAAGACGATCAAAGGCTACGGCATGGGCGAGTCCGGCGAGGCGATGAACATCTCGCACCAGCAGAAGAAACTCGACCGCGAAGCCGTCATGGGCTTCCGCAACCGTTTCAAGCTGCCGATCACCGATGAACAGCTCGAATCTCTGGCCTACCTGAAATTCGAGGAAGGCTCTGACGAGTTGAAATATATGCGCGAACGCCGCGCTGCGCTCGGCGGCGACTTTCCGCAGCGCCGCCAGCGCGCCCCCGAAGCGCTGAAGGTTCCGGCCCTGGCGGCGTTCGAGCCGCTGCTGCGCGCTTCCGGCGAAGGGCGCGAGGTGTCGACCACGATGTCCATCGTGCGTGCGCTCAACATCATGCTCAAGGATAAGAGCATCGGTCGCCACGTGGTACCGATCATCCCTGACGAATCGCGCACTTTCGGCATGGAGGGCCTGTTCCGCCAGATCGGCATCTGGAACCAGCAAGGCCAGAAGTACGTGCCGGAAGACCACGACCAGTTGATGTTCTACAAGGAGTCGAAGACCGGCCAGGTCTTGCAGGAAGGCATCAACGAAGCCGGCGCGATGAGCGACTGGATCGCCGCCGCGACCGCCTATTCGGTGCACGGCGTGCAGATGATTCCGTTCTATATCTTCTACTCGATGTTCGGCTTCCAGCGCACGATGGACTTGTGCTGGGCGGCGGCGGACCAGCGTGCGCGGGGCTTCCTGATCGGCGGCACGGCCGGCCGCACGACGCTGAACGGCGAGGGCTTGCAGCACGAGGATGGGCATTCGCTGATCCTTTCCGGCCTGATCCCCAACTGCATCAGCTACGATCCGACCTTCGCCTACGAAATCGCCGTGGTCATGCAGGAAGGCATGCGCCGCATGTTCGTCGAGCAGGAGGATGTTTTCTATTACCTGACGGTGATGAACGAGAACTACGAACATCCGGAAATACCGGCCGGCGCGGAAAAGGACATCCTCAAGGGCATGTACCTGTTCCGCAAGGGAGCCAAGGCCAAGGGCAAGGAGACCGCGCCGCGCGTCCAGCTCCTCGGTTCGGGCACGATCTTCCTCGAGGTCATTGCCGCCGCCGATCTGCTCAAGAACGACTGGGGCGTCGATGCCGATCTGTGGGGCTGTTCGAGCTTCAACGAACTGACCCGCGAAGGCCATGACGCGGCTCGCTGGAACATGCTGCATCCGTCCGAGAAACCCAGGCGCAGCCATGTCGAGCAGTGCCTCGACGAAACGCAGGGGCCCGTCATTGCCGCCAGCGACTACGTCCGGCTCTACGCGGAGCAGATCCGCCCGTTCATCCAGCGGCGGTACGTCACGCTGGGCACCGACGGTTTCGGCCGCTCCGATACGCGTGAAGCGCTACGGCATTTCTTTGAGGTCGACCGTTACTGGGTCACGCTGGCGGCGCTCAAGGCGCTGGCCGACGACGGCGTCATCGACCGCAGCAAGGTCGCGGAAGCCATCGTCAAATATGGCATCGACACCAACAAGCCGAACCCGACGTCGGTATAAAGGAGAGATGCCATGAGTAAAACAATCGAAGTCAAAGTCCCCGACATCGGCGATTTCAGCCATATCCCGGTCATCGAGATCTGCGTCAAGGTCGGCGATACCGTTAATGCCGAAGATCCGCTGATCACCCTCGAATCGGATAAGGCGACGATGGACGTGCCTTCGCCCACTTCAGGCGTCGTCAAGGAAATCCGCGTCGGCCTCGGTGATCACGTCTCGATGGGCAACGTCATCGCCATGATCGAGCCGGTGGATGCTGCTGCGGAAGAAGAGGAGAAAAGCGATACGCCGCAATCCGTTCCCGCTCCTGCTCCCGCGCCGGCTGCACCGGCTGCACCGGCTGCTCCGCCGCCCAAATCGCCGGCGATGCAGGCGCCGATTCCGGCGCCGCGCACTTCCCAGCCCACCGAGAGCCGGATCAGCAACCGGACGCACGCCAGCCCGTCGGTGCGCCTGTTTGCCCGCGAACTGGGCGTCGACCTGACGAAAGTGCTGGCCTCCGGTCCCAAGGGACGCATCCTGAGGGAAGATGTCACCTCCTTCGTCAAAGGCATCATGCGGGCCGGCCCCGTGCCCGGCGCCGCGCCGAGCCTTGGCGGCGGTCTGGATCTGCTGCCGTGGCCGAAGATCGATTTCGAGAAATTCGGTTCGATCGAGGTACAGCCGCTGTCGCGCATCAAGAAGATTTCCGGGCAAAATCTGGCGCGCAACTGGGTGATGATTCCGGCCGTCACCTATCACGAGGAGGCCGACGTCACCGAGCTGGAAGCATTCCGCGTGGCCATGAACAAGGAGAACGAGAAGTCCTCCGGCGCCAAGATCACCATGCTCGCTTTCCTGATCAAGGCCTGCGAAATGGGGCTGCGCAAATTCCCGGAATTCAACAGCTCGCTTGACGGCGAAAACCTGGTGCTGAAGAAATATTTCAACATCGCCTTTGCCGCCGATACGCCGAACGGCCTGGTCGTGCCGGTGATCAAGAACGTGGACCAGAAGTCGGTCAGCCAGCTTGCCGCCGAATGCGGCGAACTGGCGAAGAAGGCGCGGGACGGCAAGCTCGGCCCCGCCGACATGACCGGGGCGTGCTTTACCATTTCCAGCCTGGGCGGCATCAGCGGCACGGCGTTCTCGCCGATCGTCAATGCGCCGGAAGTGGCCATTCTCGGCGTCAGCAAGTCGGTGATGAAACCGGTCTGGAACGGCAAGGAATTCACGCCGCGCCTGATTCTGCCTCTGTCGCTGACGGCGGACCATCGCGTCATCGATGGCGCGCTGGCTACGCGTTTCAACGTTTTCATTGCGCAGTTGCTGGCCGACATGCGCCGTGCGCTGGTTTGAGCGGGGGAACGGAAAATGAGTCAGATCATTGAAGTCAAAATTCCCGACATCGGCGATTTCAAGGACGTGCCGGTCATCGACATCGCCGTCAAGGCCGGCGACACAGTCGAGGCCGAGGAAGCCCTGCTGACGCTCGAATCGGACAAGGCCACCATCGACGTGCCGAGTCCTTGCGCCGGCGTTCTCAAGGAGATTCTCGTCAAGGTCGGCGACAAGGTATCCGAAGGCAGCCTGATTGCCCGCATCGAAGCGGCGGCAGGAGCTGCTGCGGCCGCCGCCGAACCTGCCGCTCCTTCGCCCGCGCCTGCGGCGCCTGCCGTTTCGGTTCAAGCGGTGGTCAGTGCTGCCGCTCCTGCTACGCCGGCGGCCGTTTCCCAGGGCAGTGCGTTTACCGGCAAGGCTGACGTGGAGTGCGAAATGCTGGTGCTCGGCGCCGGTCCGGCGGGTTACTCGGCCGCTTTCCGTTCGGCCGACCTGGGCATGAAAACCGTGCTCGTCGAGCGTTATGGCACGCTGGGCGGCGTCTGCCTGAACGTCGGTTGCATCCCGTCGAAAGCCCTGCTACACGTGGCCACGGTCATGGAGGATGCCGAGCAGTTGGCCGAGAGCGGCGTGACCTTCGCCGCGCCGCAGATCGACGTCGACAAATTGCGTGCGCACAAGGCCAAGGTCGTCGGCAAACTGACCACGGGCCTTGCCGGCATGGCCAAGGCGCGCAAGGTCGAGATCGTACGCGGCTACGGCAGTTTCCTGGACGCCCATCATCTGGAGGTGGAGATCACCGAGGGGGCGGCGCAGGCAAAGACCGGCCAGAAGAAGGTCCTGCGTTTTGCCAAATGCATCATTGCCGCCGGCAGTGCGCCGGTGCATCTGCCGTTCATCCCCGAGGATCCGCGCATCGTCGATTCGACCGGCGCGCTCGAACTGCGGACGGTTAACGGCGAAGTGCCGAAAAAGATGCTGGTCATCGGCGGCGGCATCATCGGCCTGGAGATGGCTACCGTCTACTCGCTGCTCGGCACGCGCGTCGACGTCGTGGAAATGCTCGACGGCCTGATGCAAGGCCCCGACCGCGACGCCGTCAAGGTCTGGGAAAAGCAGAACGTGCACCGTTTCGACAAGGTCATGCTGAAAACCAAGACGGTGTCGGTCGAGGCCAAGCCGGATGGGCTGCACGTCAAGTTCGAAGGCGAAAACGCGCCGGCCGAAGCGGTCAAGTACGACATGGTTCTGCAATCGGCCGGCCGGGCGCCGAACGGCAAGAAGATCGCGGCGGAAAAAGCCGGCATCGCCGTGACCGATCGCGGCTTCATTACGGTCGATAACCAGATGCGCACCAACGTGCCGCACATCTTCGCCATCGGCGACGTTGTCGGTAATCCGATGCTGGCGCACAAGGGTGTGCACGAGGGGCATGTTGCCGCCGAGGTGGCTGCCGGCCAGAAAACCGCTTTCGACGCGCAAGTCATCCCCAGCGTGGCCTATACCCATCCCGAGGTGGCCTGGGTCGGCTATACCGAAGCACAGGCGCAAAAGGAAGGACGCGCCATCGAAACGGCTAAGTTCCCCTGGGCGGCTTCCGGACGCGCCATCGCCAACGGGGCCGAATACGGCTTCACCAAGCTGATTTTCGATGCCGAAACGCATCGCGTGATCGGCGGCGCGCTGGTCGGCCCGGCGGCGGGTGACATGATCGGCGAGATCTGCCTGGCCATCGAAATGGGCTGCGATGCAGTGGATATAGGCAAGACCATCCATCCGCATCCGACCCTGGGCGAGAGCATCGGCATGGCGGCCGAAGTTGCGCATGGAACGTGTACCGATCTGCCGCCAGCGCGGAAAAGATAGCGCTGTTACCAAAAGCATATCCTGGTTTTTTACACGGCGGCGATTTGCCGCCGTGTTCTTATGCATGTGTAGGAAATTGTCCAAAAACAGTTACTTTTGGTTTTCGGAATTCCACAAGGAATTGTTCTAATTCCGTGATTTCGACATAATGCGTTGTCTTAAAGGAATCCCCGTTATGTCAACAGCACGCCCCAGCATAATCGATGAACGAATAGAGGTCTTGCGCTCTCGCTGGGAGATCTACACCAATCTGTCGTCGTTCGACAACTTCATCGAATTTGCCATATCGGTAAATAGCCTTGCCGAACACCTGAACCGAATGCGCCTGCCGGGACTGGTGCGGATATGCGAAAGTCTGGAAACTTTCGTCCTTGCGCGGGTGGGCCGTCCCGCCTCGCATCCTCTTCCCGAGCAGGAAATTGCCCTGTTGCAGCAACAGGTCGGGATGCTGCTGAGTACTGTCGCCAGTTCGCGGCTTTCTTCCCTCGAACGGCGTACCGAAGAGCCCGAATATGTTCGCAGCATCGAGTGGATCAAGCCGCGCCTGGTCTGGCTGGTCGTGGCGCCGGAAATGCGGGAAATGGCCAACGTATTGCGGCAGCAGATCGTTTTTTTCGGCTTTCTTTCGGAAGAGATGTCCTGGGAGGATAGCGTTCCCGACGGCGAGGCGCCCCTGGCGGTGCTGTTCATTCCGGGGCCGGCGGCAATCGGCGTCGAGCACCGCCGGATCGCCGAAATCCGCTCGCGTTATCCTGCAAGCCAGCTGATTTATCTGAACGGTTCGCCCGAAATAAAGCACACCGTCGCTCTTATGCGTTCCGGGATCGATATCACGCTTCCCGCCGAAGGCGGAATTGCTACCGTCATCAATTGCGTCCTCGATCTTGTCCAGAACATAGAAACCGAACAGTATCGCGTTCTGGTCGTCGGTACGACCCGAGTCGCTGTCACGCTGATCCAGCGAACGCTTTCCGAGCACGGCATCGCCAGTCATTCCATCCTCAATCCCGAGCGTTTGCTCGACGAACTGCGGTCGTACCAGCCCGATCTTATTCTGATGGGCATGTATATGCCGGGTTTCAATGGCGTCGAGGCTACCCGCGTACTGCGCCAGATGCCAGCTTACCGTTCCTTGCCGATCGTCTACCTGTCGAGCGAGTCCGATGTCGGGATGCAGGTGGAGGCATTGCGCCTGGGGGGAGATCAGTTTCTGAACACCCCTTTCAACCCCGTGCTTTTGGCTGCCGTGGTCAAAACGAAGATCGAGCGCTTTCGGGAAATCCTGCGCTCGACGCAGCATGACGGCTTGACGGGACTCCTGAACCATACGGCGGCAAAATCCGTGCTGCAGACCATGGTTGGCAAGCTGAAGTCTTCTTCCTCCTTGACGGTTGCCATGATCGACATCGACCGTTTCAAGTCGATCAACGATACCTACGGCCATCCTGTCGGCGATCAGGTGATTCGCGGTTTGGGATGGCTGCTCAAAGGACGGCTGCGTTCATCCGATCTGATCGGCCGCTACGGTGGAGAGGAATTCCTGATCGCTTTGCCGGAGATTCCTCCGGCGCAGGCGCTCTCGGTCATCGATGGCGTGCGCAGGGATTTTTCTTCATTGCCGCACACCCATGCCAATGGCGTTCTGCATGCAACCTTCAGCGCAGGTATTGCCTCTTACCCGGAATTCGGGTCGGCCACGCTGTTGACCGAGGCCGCCGATTTTGCGCTGCTCGAAGCTAAGCAAAGCGGCCGCAATCGTGTCAGGCAAGCGCAGGCCGGCCGTGCAAATTCGCTTTCGCCCTCTGAGTCGGAGTCTGTTGCCTCAACATAGCCACCTTAACAATGTGTGCCGCTGCCGTGCGAAGAGCGCGGTCAGCCGAGCAGGGCGCAAACCCAGACAATGCAGACGTTCAACAGCGCCAGAAGAACCGCGGCGCTGCCCACGTCCTTGGCGCGTTTGGATAAAGGGTGCCGTTCCAGTGAAATGCGGTCGACCACCGCCTCGATTGCCGAGTTCATCAGTTCGACGATCAGAACAAGGATGATGCTGGCAATCATCATCCCGCGCCCGATCCAGCTTACGGGAAGGAAAAACGACAAAGGAATCAGAATGGCGGCCAGCAGCATTTCCTGCCGGAAAGCATCCTCGTTTGCATAAGCAGCGCACAAGCCGTCGCGGGAATAGTGAAAGGCATTCCACACCCGGCGCAGCCCGGTTTTCCCCTTGAAAGGGCTTTCTTCCGACACGAGACCTCCGCAATGATTGGTGGGCGGGAGTATACAGCGGCGCACGCATGACAGCCATGCCTTTCCGGCAGCGATTTCATTTATCGGTCACATCGGTCACTGTCATGGCGTGCCGGCATAAGCGGAAGACGTAGCGAGCATGCCCACGTGTGTGTTCGCGCCTGTATTCTTTCTGGGGAATGGGGGACAATCCGCAGGCCGATCCCAAACCGCAGTGAGCACGAGGGATTGAGCCCTACTTGTTTGGGAGTTTTTGAATGATGGACAGGATGACGTTGATTGCCTCGTTTCTTGCCGAGGCGGATCGTTTGAAACAAGTGGTACGCGCCAGCTACGTCGGCGATGCTTCGCGCCGCGAGAATTCGGCGGAGCATAGCTGGCATCTGGCATTAGGGGTGCTCGTGATGGCTCGCGAACTCAAGGTGGATATCGACCTGCCGCGGACTGTGGCCATGGCGCTGATTCACGATTTATGCGAGATCGATGCCGGCGATACGCCGGTTTATAGCCAGCGAGACGATCAGCACGAAGCCGAGAGCCGTTGCATGGAGCGGCTGGCCGGCTACGGGCTGGAGTATGGGCCGGAACTGCTCGGTCTGTGGCGGGAATACGAAGCGCAGGAAACGAGGGAAAGCCGTTGGGTCAAGGTGCTCGATCGTTTCCTGCCCTTTACCGCCAATCTTGCAACGGAAGGCAAATCGTGGCGCGAGCGCTCGATTGCCCGGTCGCAGGTTCTGCGTATCAATGAGCCGGTACGCCTGCATGCACCGGAAATCTATGCCTGGATGGTTGAACGCATCGATGAGAGCGTCGGGAAGGGGTGGCTGCGCGACGCCTGATTTTGTTAACTCTGGCGCGAGAGACCGAAAATGCCCGCGCCACCCGGTATCTGACGAATCTGCCTTGGCTCCAGCGCGGTCATGCCGTTGCATGAGGAATGTGTTTCCTTTCACGTCGGATTGATTTGGCATTGACGGATGGGCTATCCTGATTGCATGTATGCCATTTGCGATGGAGATTTTCATGATGATTCTGAATAAGCGCTCTTCGCGTTCCCTCTATCCTTCAGAGCTCAGACCGATCATGAACATCGCCCGCGCGCAGGAGTGCCGCGACTGGCTTTCGTCCTGGCCCTTGCTTTCTGCCGGTGCAACCCCGCTGTACGATCTGTCGGGCATGGCAAGCTACCTGCAGGTGGCAGGCATCCGTCTCAAGGACGAATCGCTCCGCTCGCCGCTCGGCAGTTTCAAGGCTCTGGGGGCTCCGATTGCCCTGGTGCGCCTGGTGCTACGCTTGCTGCCGCAGAAGAGGTTGAATCCGGAAAGACTGCTTGCCGGCGATTATGCCGAATTGCTGAGCGGTCTGACGGTCGTCAGCGCCACCGACGGCAACCATGGCCGTGCGTTGGCTGCTGCTGCGCGAAGCATGGGGTGCCGTTGCGTCATCGTGCTGCACGCGCATGTCGGCAGCGAGCGTGAACAGGCGATTGCCGCCTATGGCGCAAGCATCGTCCGCATTCCCGGCAACTACGTCGATTCGGTCGTCGAGGCCGCGCGGCTTGCCGCGGCCAATGAGTGGCATGTGGTGTCGGATACGTCATATGAGGGTTACGAGGAAGTCCCGCGCGACGTCATGCAGGGTTACAGCACCATGGCGGCGGAATTCCTTGGACAATCCGGCGCTGCTGCCGGACAGCCCTGTCCGTTCACTCATGTTTTCCTGCAAGCCGGCGTGGGAGGTTTGGCTGCCGGTGTCGTTAGCTACATATGGGAGTGCTATGGTAGGCAGCGGCCGGCCGTTATTGCGGTTGAACCCCGGCAGGCCGACTGCCTCTACCAAAGCGCGCTGGCGGGGAAGGCTGCGAAGGCCAGCGGATCTGTCGATTCCGTGATGGCCGGGCTGGCCTGCGGCGAAATATCCCCCTTGGCGTGGCGCTTTCTGGAAACGGGCGTCGACGCGTTCATGACCGTGACGGATGACGATGCGGTTGCCGCCATGCGTCTTCTGGCCTCCGGCCGCGAAGGGGATATGCCGGTCGTCGCCGGCGAATCCGGCGCGGCTGGCCTGGCGGGGCTGATGGCGTTGCGGAGCGACGAAAAGGCTTCCGCAGCCGTCGGACTGGATGCCGGTTCGTTCGTGCTGCTTATCAATACTGAAGGCGCGACAGCGCCTTCAGTATACGAAAATCTCGTCGGCGAAACGGCAACGTCGGTCCTGACGAGACAGAGCGCCTGGATGCGGGGACGGAACCAGGCGCACTAGGTCTGTTGCCTAGACGGCAGCCAGCGCCTGGTCGAGGTCTTCGACAAGATCGTCGATATGCTCGATGCCGATCGACAGGCGGATCATATCTTCGGACACGCCGGCCTTAGCCAATTCTGCCGGGGATAGCTGCCGGTGCGTGGTGGTTGCCGGGTGGCACGCCAGCGACTTGTTGTCGCCGATGTTGACGAGCCGCGTGAAGAGATTGAGCGCGTCCTGGAAACGTCCGCCGGCGTCCCGCCCGCCCTTGACGCCAAAGGTGAGGATGCCGGACGCCTTGCCCTTCATGTACTTCTGTACCAGTGCGTGATCCTGGTGGTCAGGCAGCCCGGCGTAATTGATCCAGGAAACCTTGGCGTGCGACTTGAGGAACTGCGCGACTTTCAGGCTGTTTTCGCAAACGCGGTCCATGCGCAGCGGCAAGGTTTCCAGCCCTTGCAGGATGAGGAAGGAGTTGAACGGCGAGATGGCCGCGCCCATATTGCGTAGCGGCACGACGCGCGCGCGGCCGATGTAGGCGGCTGCGCCCAGCGCCTCGGTATAGACTACGCCGTGGTAGGAAACGTCGGGTTCGTTGAGCCGTTTGAAGCGCGCCTTGTGCTGTGCCCAGGGGAACTTGCCGCTGTCGACGATGATGCCGCCGAGGGAGTTGCCGTGTCCGCCGATGTATTTGGTGAGGGCATGCACGACGATGTCCGCGCCGTATTCGAAGGGGCGGCAGAGATAGGGCGAGGGCACGGTATTGTCGACGATCAGCGGGATGCCGTGGCGATGTGCAATTTCGGCGAGTTTTTCGAAGTCGGTGACGTTGCCGAGCGGGTTGCCGACCGATTCGCAGAAAATGAGTTTTGTACGCTCATCGATCAGTTTCTCGAACGAATCCGGATCGCGGTAATCCGCCAGGCGCACGTCGATGCCGTACTGCGGCAGGGTGTGCGCAAACAGGTTGTAGGTGCCGCCGTACAAAGTCGCGGCAGAAATGATATTGTCGCCAACCTCGGTGATGGTCATCACCGAATAAGTGACGGCCGCCAGCCCTGAGGCCAGTGCCAGCGCACCTATGCCGCCTTCCAGGGCAGCCACGCGCTTTTCCAGCACGTCGTTCGTGGGATTCATGATGCGCGTATAGATGTTGCCGGGCACTTTCAGATCGAAGAGGTCGGCGCCGTGCTGAGTGCTGTCGAAGGAATAGGAGGTCGTCTGATAGATCGGAACGGCGACGGCTTTCGTGGTCGGCTCGGGGCTGTAGCCGGCATGGACGGCGAGGGTTTCGAGTTTCATGGGGCTCTCTTCTGTACGGGGTCCAAA
>JAVBSG010000015.1:0-41051 GCA_031547245.1 Propionivibrio sp. | reverse complement strand
GGTTTTTTTACGCCTGTTCTTGGCTTGGCGTTATATCGTCTCGGCAGCCTTCGGGTTCATCAAAAACGCTCTCGCCATAACAAGAGTTGCTTGCGGTGTCGTATTCAACTGAGAAAAACGAATTTCGCAGGGACGACTAAGTCATTCCACTTCCGAATCGCAAGCGACTTCGAGCCACTCACGATCTATAAATGGAATAACGCTGGACTCAGATGGCGTCGTCGATCTTGGTGCCGCCCTGTACGGCCGGACGCCCGTCCGGTCCATAGAGATTGAGGGCGGTTTCCCTATGCAGCAGAATGGCCAGAGCGTTGCTGTTGTGCTGCAGGTGCATCTGCAGCAGCTCGGCGTTCACGCGGTTCAGTTCCTGTGCCCTGGCGGCGAGTGACAGCGTATTTTCCCACGCCGCCTGCGCTTCCTTCTGGTCCGGAAACATGGCTTTCCATGCCGCCATGCCGGCACGGTCGGCGGCATGGCCCAGGGCCTTCAGGGCATTGCCCCGTTGCGCGGACAAGGTGTTCAGCTCGGCGGCAAGCTTTTCCTTCTGTTCGACAAGAACAGCAAGTTCATCCGTCCTGCCGCCTGCCAGGACGGATTGTTCCTCCTCCAAAAGCACGACGAACCGCTGCAGGAGCGTGTTTTCCGAGATGATGGCAGTGTGAAGGTCTGGTGTAGTCAACGGCGTGGCACCTCGCTAGCGTTGCTGGGAGGAAATCAATTCCTTGGCCGACACAATCAGGCGGTCGGCGATGGCATCGGCATTGATCGAGAATTTTCCCTCGGCGATGGCCTGCTTGATTTCCGCGACCTTGCTGACGTCGAACGGCGCCTCGCTCTCGGTGGTAAGCAACTGCGACGCAAGGCTGCTCAGCTGGACTTCGTCGGAAGCGGTTTCGGCTTTTTTCACCGAAGGTTCGCGCGCCTCTTTGACGAGCTGGGTATTCATCAATGCGGTGGAGTGTTCTACTTTCATTGTCTTGTCTCGATAAGTTCCATTCTTGTACGTACTATCGGCGTGGGTTTTTCGAACTTTAGCATTATTTTCAGCCGGTTCTTTGACACAGATGAAAACCCCCGGATATGAAGGGCTTGCCGCGGTTCGTTAATAGCGTACTTCCACAATGCCTCCCATCCGGGCAATTCCGCTGACGGTTTGCCCGGAAGGTGTCCGTACCTGGACAATCTGTCCCTCAACTGCGCTGTTCAGGGCCTTGCCTTCGCTGCTGACGCTGAAACCATCGCCCTGGGAGACGGTTCTCACCGTCTGCCCCTGTTGCACGGCCCATGGCGCGATCAGTTGATCGCTCCGCAACGGCTGGCCTGAGGCAATCCCGATCTTCACGGTCCTGCCGATGGCCTGTTCGGCTTCCATGAGAATAGTCGCAGGAAGCGTGCCAAGATCACCGTTCCTGCTGATGACGTCGCTGGCTTCGAGCACCTGGCCTGCGGCCAGCGAGCGGGCGGCGACCAGATATTTCGTCTGGACGCTGACCTGCGCCTGCACGTAAACGGTCCATGAGGAGGGGCCCAGGCAGCGGACGCCGACGGTCACCCTTCCCCAGGGAGGCGCTGCGGACGGGAAAAAGGGTTCGAGGGCATCGCAGGCCGAAAGCTGCGTCCGGGTATCCAGCGGCGTGATGCGGAAACTGGCCTTGCCGGGCAGCCCCTGGGTCTGCGTCCGCAGAAAATCTTCCACCGCCTTGTAGATGGGCGCCTGCGGTGTTTGCGCAAGCGCGGGTAGCGGTGACAACAGTCCAAGCAGGCAGACCAGCGGCAGCAAAACCCTGGAAACAAATCTCTTCATACCGTCATTTTGCCTGAACCCCGATTTTTGAAAAGAAAAAATAACTGCCTGCGGCCAATTCTTCGTTCCGGAACGGCAATATTTGCCGATTTCCCGGCATGAATACCACATCGTTCTTTTTTTATGCCGGTCTTTTGTCTTTTTTCAGACATGGCGTAAAAATTGCTTCGTATGACCTGAGATTTTTGTCGCGACGGAGATGCCGTGGTTAACAAAATTGACAATGCACTTGATTTCCAGCAACAGGCGCTCAGTTTGCGGGCCTACCGGCAGCAGGTGCTGGCCAGCAACATCGCCAATGCCGACACGCCGAATTACAAGGCGCAGGATTTCGATTTCGCCTCGGCGCTGAAAGGCGCCGTTGCCGGCCGGCAGACGGGCGATTTGCCGATCGACCGGACGAACCCCGCGCACCTTGCCGGAAACAGCGGCGGCGGGCTGGTCCGGCTCATGTACCGCACGCCGGCGCAGGATAGCGTCGACGGCAATACCGTGGATATGGATGTCGAGCGCACGCAGTTTTCCGAGAACGCCATCCAGTATCAGGCGGGGCTGGCCTTCGTCACCCATCAGCTGAAAACGCTGATGACAGCGATACAGGCCTCGTAATGAGCATGTTCAACGTCTTTCAGGTTGCCGGCAGCGCCATGACGGCGCAGTCGGCGCGGCTCAACGCCGTGGCCAGCAATCTGGCCAATGCGGACAGTATTGCCGGTCCGGACGGCAAGCCTTACCGGGCCAAGCAGGTTGTGTTCGAGGCGACCCCCGTTGCCGATCCCAACGCCGTCGGCGTGAAGGTGCGGCAAGTGGTCGAGGATGCCAGCCCCGGGCGGATGGTCTTCGACCCCCGGAATCCGGCCGCCAATGAGAACGGATACGTGATGATGCCGAACGTGAGCGTGGTGGATGAAATGGTCAACATGATTTCCGCCTCCCGTTCCTATCAAACCAATGCCGAAGTGATGAATACCGCCAAGCAGCTGTTGCTGAAGACCCTGACGCTGGGACAGTGATGCCGCTTGGACTTAATACCAGGAGATAACCATGGCCGTAACGGAAACCTCGACGACAGCGAGCAGCTTTCTTGCCACGTTGAACTCGACCAGCGGTAACAAAGGCACGACGTCGGTCGCAGACATTCAGAATCGTTTTCTGACCCTGCTGATCGCTCAGCTGGAGAACCAGGACCCGCTGAATCCGCTGGACAATACCGAGATCACCAGCCAGTTGGCCCAGATGAGCACGGTGAGCGGCATCGAACAGCTCAATACGAAGCTTTCCTCGCTCGTCAGCAGTCTGGCCGACAGCCAAGCCCTCCAGGCTTCGGCGCTGATCGGCAAGAGCGTGCTGGTGCCCGGCAAAAATATCACCTTGCGCGAGGGTGAGGCTTATGCGGGAGTGAACCTCGCTCAGGCGGCTGAGCAAGTGACGGTCAGCATAATGGACAGCACGGGCAAGGTCATACAGACGCAGACACTCGGTAAAAGCGAAGCCGGCAACCTGCTTTTCGCATGGGACGGGAAAACCGCCTCGGGCGAGGATGCGCCCGATGGCGCTTATACCTTCAAGGTTACCGCCGCCAACGGCGAGACCCCGGTAACGGTCACCGCTATGCAAATTGGCACGGTTTCTGCTCTTACACGGACAAGCAGCGGCAATTTCCAGCTGGATCTGAGTTCGCTGGGTAAATACAACTTCGACGATGTGCAACAGGTTTTTTAACAGGAGCAGGAAATGGCATTCCAACAGGGCTTGAGCGGACTGAACGCGACTTCCAGGGCGCTGGACGTGGTTGGCAACAACGTGGCGAACAGCGGCACCGTCGGTTTCAAGTCGGCCAACGGCCACTTCGCCGACGTGTATGCGGCATCCCTCACCGGCACCGGGGCTTCCCAGGTCGGTATCGGCACGACGCTGTCGTCCGTTTTCCAGCAATTCACGCAGGGGAATATCTCCAGCACCAACAATCCGCTGGATATCGCCATCAACGGCAACGGTTTCTTCCAGGTGACGCGCGACGGTACGGTGAATTACACGCGGAACGGCCAGTTTCATGCGAACAAGGAAGGCTACATCGTCAACGATCAGGAGTACAACCTGATGGGATACCCGGCGACCACGACCGGGCAGATCATTCCTTCCGACCCGCTACCCATCCGCATCGACACCGGCAACATTCCGCCCCTGCCGACCGGGGCGGCACTGGGCGGCGATGCGCAAATGGTCATCAACCTCGATGCCAGCAAGGAGGTGCCGTCGGCCTCTCCGTTCAACTACCAGAATCCCTTGACCTACACCTATTCGACGGGCCAGACGTTTTACGACACCCTCGGCGTCGAGCACAACGTCACCTATTATTTCGTCAAGACGACCACGACGCCGGGCACCGGCGAAGTATGGGAACTCCACGCCACCCTGGACGGAGCCCAGCCGCAAGCCATGGGCACGCTCGATTTCAACCCGAGCGGACAATTGACGACGGCGATGCCCGTCGCATTGCCGACGACCTGGGCGGTGACCACCGGCGCGACGACACCTCTGGGCTCGGGCCTGCCGAACTGGAACATCGATTTCACGGGGTCGACCAATTTCAGCGGCAACACCGTCGTCAGCTCGCAGCGCACGGGCGGCTATGCGCAAGGCGCGCTGACCAGCATCAGCATCGGCTCCGACGGCGTGGTCCTGGGGAATTATTCCAACGGGCAGACCAAGAATCTGGCGCAGATCGTTCTGACGACCTTCCCCAATCCCAACGGCCTCGTCAATCTGGGCAACAACCTGTTCCAGGCGAGCCCGAATTCCGGCGCCGGCCTGATCGGCGTTCCGGGGGCGGGGCAGCGGGGCGTATTGCATGCGACCTCGGTCGAGGAGTCGAACGTCGACCTGACGAACGAGCTGGTCAACATGATTACGCTGCAGCGCAACTATCAGGCGAACGCCCAGACGATCAAGACGCAGGACCAGATCATGCAGACGCTGGTCAACCTGCGTTAATCCTGGCGTTGATGGGTTTTTTGAAACGGAAATAGACAGGCATGGACCGACTGATCTACACGGCAATGACCGGCGCCAAGCATGCTTTCCTGCAGCAGGCGGGCGTCGCCCACAATCTGGCGAACGCCTCGACGATCGGCTTCCGTTCCATGGAGCACAAATTCCGCTCCGTGCCGGTTCAGGGCGAAGGGATGCCGACGCGGGCCTTCGTGGTCGATGCCTCGGTGTCCGACACGTTCGACCAGGGACCGATGATGGCCACCGGGCGGCCGCTCGACGTTGCCGTCCGGGGGGCCGGCTGGATCGCCGTGGAAGGCTTCGACGGCCGCGAAGCCTACACGCGGGCCGGGAACCTGCAGGTCAATGCCAACGGGCTGTTGCAGACCGCGAGCGGGCTCAACGTCCTGAGCGACGGCGGAACGATCGCCATCCCCCCGGACTCGACGATCACCATTTCGCCGGACGGCACGGTTTCCACCGTGCCGCTTTACGGAACGCCGAACAGCGTCAACGTCGTCGACCAGATCAAACTGGTCAACCCCCCCGAAACCGATCTGGTGCGCGGCGACGACGGCCTGTTCCGGCTGCGCAGCGGCCAGCCGGGCGAGGCCGATGCCGACGTCCGACTGGCCTCCGAAACGCTCGAAGGCAGCAACGTCAATCCGGTCGATGCCATGGTCAACCTGATCAGCCTGGCGCGCCAGTTCGAGATGCAGGTGAAGATGCTGCAGACGGCGGACGGCAATGCCAGCAAGGCTGACCAGGTATTGGCGATGGGGTGACGCACAGGATATAACACGGGAAAAACACAATGATTCGCTCTCTCTGGATCGCACGCACCGGGCTCGACGCCCAGCAGACCAACCTCGACGTCATCGCCAACAACCTGGCGAACGTCAGCACCAACGGCTTCAAGCGCTCGCGCGCCGTGTTCGAGGATCTGCTCTACCAGACCATGCGCCAGCCGGGTGCGCAGTCCTCCCAGACGACCCAGATTCCCAGCGGCCTGCAGTTGGGAACCGGCGTGCAGCCGATATCGACGGCGCGTATCCACACCCAGGGCTCGTTGCAGCAGACCGGCAACGATCTCGACTTGGCGATAGACGGCGCGGGCTTCCTGCAGGTGCTGCTGCCCGACGGCACGACGGCCTATACGCGGGACGGTTCGCTGCAGAAGGACAACCAGGGGCAGCTCGTCACCTCGAGCGGCTATCCCATCCAGCCCAGCATCACCATTCCCGAGAACGCCACGACGGTCACCGTCGCCAAGGACGGCGTGGTCAGCGTGACGCTGTCCGGGTCGAGCGTGACGACGCAGATCGGCTCGCTGCAGGTGGCTAACTTCATCAACGTGGGCGGCTTGCAGAGCATCGGCGAGAACCTGTTCCTGGAAACGGCCTCCAGCGGCACACCGACGCCGAACACGCCGGGTTCCAACGGATCCGGGGTGCTTTTGCAGTATTACGTCGAAACATCGAACGTCAATGTGGCCGAAGAACTGGTCAGCATGATACAGACGCAGCGGGCGTATGAACTCAATACCAAGGTGGTGTCGACGTCGGACCAGATGCTGAGCCGCCTGACGCAGCTATGAGCGAGGTGCGGCATGACTAGAGCGATTTTCCTGCTGTTCTCGGTGCTGGCGCTGTCGGCCTGCAACACCGTGCCGCCGACCAATGTGCATCAGCCGATGACGGTCCGCCCGTCCCAGCGCGACCAGAGCGTGGCCAACGGCAGCATCCATCAGGCAGGCGTGGCGCGGACCCTGTTCGAGGACCGGCGCGCGCGCTACGTCGGCGACACGATGACGATCGTGATTGCCGAGGCGACGTCCGCGGCGACCAAGTCGAACACCAACGTCAACCGCGCCACCAGCATCAGCGCCTCGGTGCCGACTATCCAGGGGCTGCCGGGCAAGACCTTCCAGGGCATGGGATTGTCGGCTGAGTCGTCGAATACCCTGGCGGGCAAGGGTGACGCGGCGGCAAACAATACCTTCGTCGGCAATATCACCGTGACGGTGATCGACGTCCTGGCCAATGGGAATCTGCTGGTTTCCGGGGAAAAACAGGTGTCGATCGGTTCCGGCACCGAGTACATCCGCTTGTCCGGGGTGGTCAATCCCTACTTCATCAGCGCGGCCAATACGATCAGCTCGGCCAACGTCGCCGATGCGCGCATCGAATACAAGGAGACCGGCGTCATCAGCGAGGCGCAGGTCATGGGCTGGCTGGCGCGGTTCTTCATGTCGGTTCTGCCGTTTTGACCGGGAAGGGTGATCAAAGATGAAACGTGAAACCGGCAGAACGATGCGGCGACTGGCAATTTTTGCCTGCGCCCTTTTGCCGCTCGTGAGCGGCAGCGCGCTGGCCGAGCGCATCAAGGATCTGGCGAGCGTCCAGGGCGTGCGCAACAACCAGCTGGTGGGATACGGGCTGGTCGCCGGTCTCGACAGGACGGGCGACGAAACGACGCAGACGCCCTTTACGACCCAGAGCATCATCAACATGCTGGCGCAACTCGGCACGACGCTGCCGACCACGCAATCCCTGCAACTGAAGAACGTGGCGGCAGTGATGGTGACGGCGAACCTGCCGCCGTTCGCCCGGATCGGCCAGCAGATCGACGTGACCGTCTCGTCGATGGGCAACGCCAAGAGCCTGCGCGGCGGCACGCTGATCATGACGCCGCTGAAGGGCGCCGACGGCCAGATTTATGCCCAGGCGCAAGGCAACCTGATGGTGGGCGGCGCCGGCGCTTCCGCTGGCGGCAGCCGGGCGGTGGTCAACCATCTGCTGGCGGGGCGCATCGTCGGAGGCGCCACGGTCGAGCGCGAAGTGCCGACGACGCTGGGACAGGGCATGTTCCTCCACTACGAACTGGAAAACACCGATTTCGGCAACGCGCAGCGCGTCGTCGAGGCCATCAACAAGGAAATGGGCTCGGGAGCGGCGCAAGCGCTCGACGGCCGCGTGATCCGGGTGAGCGCGCCGGAGGATGCGAACTCGCGCGTGGCCTTCATGGGGCGGGTGGAGAACCTCGAAGTGCGCCCGGTGAAGACCGCGGCCAAGGTCATCGTCAACCCGCGAACAGGGTCGGTCGTGATGAACCAGATGGTCACCGTCGAATCCTGCGCCGTGGCCCACGGCTCGCTCTCCGTGTCGGTGTCGACCGAGCAGCAGGTCAGCCAGCCGAATCCGATGGCTGCCGGGCAGACGATGAGAACCGCCCAGTCCGACATTACGATCACGCAGGGCAGCGGCGCGCTGATGCACGTCAAGGAAGGCGCCAATCTGGCCGACGTGATCAAGGCGATCAACGCCCTCGGGGCCAATCCCCAGGATCTTTTGTCGATCCTGCAGGCGATGAAGGCGGCGGGCGCCTTGCGGGCGGATCTGGAGATTATCTGAGCTCGGACCATGGACGCCAGCCTGCTGGGCTGGCGTCTTCCGTCATGCGCCATCCAACGGCCGGCGGTTTCCGGTTCAGGGTTCGCCCCAGGCAATCATTTTCTTATAGATCGTGCTGCGCGACATTCCCAGTTGCTTGGCCGCCTGGCTGATATTGCCGGCACACGACTTGATGGCCTGCCTGATGATCTGTTCTTCGGCGTCGCGCATCGTGCCCGCTGCATAGTCGGGGGCGTGCACGGATTGCGCGGCCCGGCGTGCCGTCGAGCCGTCCGACAGTTGCTCCGCTTCCCGCACGTGCTCGGCCATGACGCAGTCGTCACATATGTGCACGGCCTTGGCAACCGTGTTTTCCAATTCCCTGACGTTGCCGTGCCAGTCGCGGCGTTGCAGAATCTCCATGGCCGCGCCGGAAATGCTTACGCGAGGTTTTTCGATGGCATTGCAGTATTTTTCGCAAAAATACTCGGCCAGCAGCGCAATATCCTCCGGACGCGAGCGCAACGAGGGAACATGCAGGGCGAAAACGTTCAGCCGGTAGTAAAGATCCTCGCGGAAATTTCCCTTCTTGACTTCCAGCGGAAGATTCCGGTTGGTGGCGGCAATCACCCGGATATCCACCGGAATCACGTCCTTGCTGCCCAGGCGCGACAGTTCCCTGTTCTGGAGCACGCGCAGAAGCTGCGGCTGGATTTCCAGGGGCAGCTCCGCCAGTTCGTCCAGAAAAATGGTGCCGCCGTCGGCAAGCTCGAATTTTCCCGGCATGCCGCCCTTGCGCGTGCCGGTAAATGCCCCTTCGACATAACCGAACAGTTCGCTCGCCACCAATTCCCGCGGAATCGAGGTGCAGTCGATGACGACGAAAGGCCCATGCCGGCGCTTGCTGGCCGTGTGAATGGCTTGTGCGAACAATTCCTTCCCGGTTCCGCTTTCCCCGGTGATGACGATGGATAGCGAGTTGTTGGCGGCTATTTTGGCCAGCTCGACCACGCCGTGCATGCTGTCGCTCCGGTGGACGATGTTGTCGAAGGAAAAGCTGGCTTTCGCACCCGTCAGGCGGGTCGCCAGTTTATGGGCTTCCTTCGTTTCCCGGAAATGGTCCAGCACAGCGATGACCGCGCCGTTTTCATCGAAAACCGGCGTTGCGGTTTTTATGATGCGCAGGTCCCTGTCCGCCAATTTGATGACGACCTCCTGGTCGATTATCGGTTTTCCGGTCGCGAAAACCTCCTTTACCAGCAGTTTGGAGCGCACATAGTCGCTGAGCTTGGAACGCGTCAGGTCTTCCATCGTCGCGTCCAGCAGGGAGCAGGCAGCCTGGTTGGCGTTGGTGATGCTCAAATCCGGCGCGAGCACCAAAAAGCCCGAAGACATGGATTGCACGACCTTCTCGCCGAATTCCACCTGCTTTTGCAAGTGCCGGATCTGGCGTTGATGCTCGATCTCCCTGGCCGCCATGCTCAGGATCATGCCGGCCAGGGGAGCCAGCGCCTGCGGTAGAGGATCGTCGAAACCCATCGCCAGAATCCCCTGTTCCCGTAGCGATAGTCCCAGGCAGCACCTGTCGGGACAAAAAACCGGAACCGGCGAGGCATTCTCCGCGCTGAAAAAATCACTGTGGCGCGGCTGTTCCGGGGAATCCGAGTCCAGCGCGTTTTTCGTGAAGAGACTGGCGAACTCATCATCGCCATCCGAACAACACAGGGAAAAAGAGGGGAGCGCGGAAACGCCGGGCGCGATCCAGTTCTTGAACCGGTCGTGGAAGTTCAGGCTCGTATCCGGCATGGCGCAGATCTCCGTAGTTGACACTGACAGGCCTGTGCGGCATCGCACGCGGAAAATACACAAACTGTACGAAGTGTAGTGAAAAAAGACAGTGCATACAACGTCCTGGCGCGGAACTTTCCTTGAGGCAATGTCTTTAGAATATGTTATATAAATACACTGTTGTTTAAATCGTAATTAAATCAAATGGTTTTTTTCTTCGTTTTTTTCATGTCAGCTGATTTGTCCGCTTGGCCCGCATGTTGCTCTACCTGATAAGCATCAGTGTGTTTCAAAAACCACCTACACGAACGACGTGTGAAAACCACAACCAAAAAGGGGGAGCGCCATGAAGGAAAAAATTGCCATTATCGGAGCGGGTCTCATGGGAAGAGGGCTTTGCCAGGTATTTGCCCTGCCCGGACACACCGTGCGTGTGTATGACGCTTATGGCGACGTTCTGAATGCGGCCAAGGGACTCATTGAAAAGGAATTGAACCTGGCAGTGGAAGCGGGATTGGTCGAAAGAGGCATGCCGCAAGAAGTACTTGGCCGCATCACCGCCTGTCCCGATATGGCAGAGGCCGTCCAGGACGCCGATATGGTCATCGAGGCCGTGCCGGAGAACATGGAACTCAAGCAGGGGATTTTCAAGACGCTCGACGAACTATGTCCTCTGCACGTGATACTGGCCTCCAACACTTCGGTCATGAGCATCACCGAGATCGCCAGCAAATCCAAAAACAAGCAGCGCATCGTCGGCACGCATTTCTGGAATCCTCCGCACCTGCTGCCTTTGGTGGAAGTGGTGCAGACCGGGCAGACCGCTCCGGAAATCGTGGATAAAACGCTGCGCATTCTGAATGCCGCGGGCAAGCAGGCCATCCACGTGAAAAAGGATGTTCCGGGCTTTGTGGCCAATCGCATGCAGCACGCCCTGTGGCGCGAAGCCTTTCATATTCTCGACGAAGGCATTGCGGACGCCGCGACCATCGACAAGGCCGTGCGCTACAGCTTCGGCTTGCGGCTGCCCGTCCTCGCCCCCATGGAGAATGCCGACATGGTGGGGCTGGATCTGACCAAGGCCATTCACGACTACATTCTGCCGTATCTGGCGGACAACAAGAAACCTTCACGCGTGCTGCAGGAAAAGTTCGCTCAGGGAACCCTCGGTTTCAAGGCCCAGGGCAACGGCCTGCAGGCCTGGTCTCCGGAGGCCATGGCGGCATCCAGAACGAATCTTTCGCGCTATCTGATGGATGTGGCGGTACGCAGGAAAAAAGATCAATTTTTTGGCAAATGACAACCACCGATAGGGAGAATATCACATGGCTGAACTTGACAAGGTCATAATCACTGTTGCGCCGACGGGCGCCTGGCCGCAAAAGTCGCATAACCCCTCGATCCCCCTGACGCCGAAGGAGATCGCGGACGACGTATATGAATGCTGGCAGGCGGGCGCCGCCGTTGCCCATCTGCACATGCGCGATGAGCAAGGGCAGGGCACCATGAGCAAGGAGCGTTTCAAGGAAACCGTGGCGATGATCCGCGACAGATGCGACATCGTGCTGAATCTGACGACTTCGGGCGACTTGAACGCCACCGACGAAACGCGGATGATCCATCTGAAGGAACAGCGGCCCGAACTCGCTTCCTACGATTGCGGCACGATGAATTGGGCCCATACCAGCGTGTTCTACAATACGCCGCCGTTCCTCGAAAAACTGGGCGCATTCATGCAGGAAAACGGCGTCAAGCCGGAAATCGAAGTATTCGACGGCGGCATGCTCTACAACGCCATCTATTACGTGAAAAAAGGCGTTTTGAAGCCGCCGCTGCATTTCCAGTTTTGCCTTGGCGTTCCCGGCGGCCTGGATGCGGAAGTGAAGAATCTCGTATTCCTGCACAGCCTGCTTCCCCAGGGGGCTACGTGGTCGGCATTCGGCGTGGGCAAGGGGCACTTGCCGATCCTGTACGCCACACTGGCCCTGGGCGGCCATGTCCGCGTCGGCATGGAAGACAACGTTCTGTATGCCTATGGCCGTCCGGCGAAAAACAACGCCGAATTTGTCGAACGGGCCGTCAGAATCATCAAGGAAATGAACAAGATCAACGCGAAGCCAGACGAGGCCAGGCAAATACTCGGCGTCGGCAAACACTGATTTCGCCTTCGGTCGGGCGGACGGCCGCCGCAGGTACGAAAAAACGCAGGGGCGATGCGTTCTGCCCCGGCGACCCTGTGGCGCGCCATCGCCTGACCGGCGATCGACATAACACCCAGAGGGGGAGCAGATGATCAATCGAATCCTGATGTTTTTCGTCAACCTCATGCAGAAATATCTGCCTGATCCTTTCACTATTGCGTGGCTCATCACCCTGGTGGTATGCGCGCTGGCCCTGGTATTCACTCCGGCTACACCGCTGGCGGTGGTGGAGCACTGGGGGAAAAATTTCTTCGGCATTCTGCCTTTCGCCATGCAGATGGTGCTTTTGCTCATCAGCGGCTATGCCTTGGCCTCCGCCCCGCAAGTGCGCAGGCTTTTGGTGACCATTGCCACGCTGGCCAAGTCGCCGCGCCAGCTTATCCTGCTCGTGGGCTTCACTTCCATGGCCTTGTTCTGGTTCAACTGGGGGCTGGGGCTCATCGCCGGCGCATTCCTGGCCAGGGAAGCCGCGAGGCTCAATCCCGAGGTGGATATGCGCGCCATCGTGGCCGCCGGGTTTTCGGGCATCATCATCACCCACGGCGGGTTATCGGCATCGGTGCCCCTGCTGATCAATACGCCCGGGCATTTCCTTGAAAAACAGATTGGCCTCATTCCCCTGAGCCAGACGATTTTCCATCCTCAGGGCCTGTTCATCACCATAGCGCTGGTCATCATCATCCCGCTGGTTTGCGTGCTGATGCTCCCCAAGCCAGAACAGTCCATGAAGGTCGATCCGGCGCTGCTGGCCGACGAAGCCAAGCCCGCTCCAGTGGTGGAAAACAAACAACTGGCGGACCATCTGGATCACAGCAGGATACTCAACTACCTGCTGGTGGCCATGGGCGTCATCTACATCGTCAGTTTCCTCTATAAAAGCAACTTCAACCTCAATCTCAACATTCTCATTTTCATCTTCGTCATTCTCGGTGTGGCGCTGCATGGCACTCTCCTGCAATACACGCGCGCCGTCGCCCAGGGGGCTTCCGTATGCAGCGGCATCATCCTGCAATATCCGTTTTATGCGGGAATCATGGGGGTGATGGATGGCAGCGGGCTGGTGCACCTCATTTCCAACATGCTCATGAGTTTCGCTTCCACATCCAGCTACGAAACGATCTGCTACTTCTCGTCGTTGATCATCAGCATATTCGTGCCTTCGGCAGGCGGACACTGGGTCGTGCAGGCGCCGTTCATGCTGCCGCCGGCCAACGAACTCGGTGTGCCCATCTGGAAGGTGGCCATGGGGGTCGCCTGGGGCGAGAGCATCTGGAATGTGGTGTGTCCGTTCTGGGCCTTGCCGCTCCTGGCCATCGCCAAGATCAATCTGCGCGATTTGATCGGTTTCACGGTGCTGCTGTTTTTTGTCGGCAACGTCGTCGTGCTGGTTGGCATGCACCTCATACCCAATTGATCGGCCGGCGTGGCGAAACCTTTTCCGGTGCGCGGCGGCGATGTTGCCGCCGCGCCGCGGGCTTCGATCACCGTTACCTTGCCGCCGGACCGCATGTCAGGAAAGAGAACAAATGAGCTCAATGAATAAACGTATCGATATTGCCGGGTTGCGGCCGCGTCTCAAGGATGGGATGAGCATCCTGTTCGGCGGTTTTCTGGGGGTCGGCACGCCGGAAGAAATCGTCCGCGAGATTCTGGCTTCCGGAATCAAGGACCTCGCCATCATCGGCAACGACACGGCAACGCCGGAACTTGGCATCGGCGTTCTGGTCGCCGCCAGGCGCGTGAGGAAAGTCATCGCCTCGCACATCGGCACCAACCCGGAGACGGGGCGCCAGATGATCGCCGGGGAACTGGATGTCGAACTCGTGCCGCAAGGCACGCTCGCCGAACGCATCCGCTGCGGCGGCGCGGGACTCGGCGGCGTCCTGACGCCGACCGGCGTCGGCACCGTCGTCGAGGAAGGCAAGACCAGGCTAAGCTTCGATGGCGTCGACTATCTCGTCGAACGCCCGATCCGGGCCGACATCGCCATCCTCAAGGCGCATCGCGCAGACGAAAGAGGCAATCTCGTGTATCGGCGCGCCGCCCGCAACTTCAACCCGCTCATGGCCTTGGCCGCCGATTTCGTGGTGGTTGAAGCCGATGAAATCGTCGCGTCCGGAGACATCGATCCGGACATGGTCGTCACGCCGGGCGTGCTGGTGCATGCCCTCGTTCTTGCCTCGGGGAAATGACATGAAAGCCAAGGATCTGATTGCCTGCCGCGTTGCCCAGGAAATGAAGGACGGCGACGTCGTCAATCTCGGGATCGGCCTGCCGACTCTCGTTCCCGACTATCTGCCGGAGGGCGTGCACATCGCCTTGCAGTCCGAAAACGGTTTCGTGGGTCTCGGCCCGCTCGCGGGAGAGCCGATACCGGACCTCGTCAACGCCGGGGGCAAGCCTTGCGGCATGGTGCCGGGGGCGGCGTTCTTCGACAGCGCCACGTCTTTCGCCATCATTCGGGGAGGGCATGTCGACGTCACCGTTCTCGGCGGCTTGCAGGTCGATCAGGAAGGCAATCTCGCCAACTGGATGGTTCCCGGAAAAATGGTGCCCGGCATGGGCGGCGCCATGGATCTCGTCACGGGCGCCAAAAACGTCATCGTCGCCATGGAGCACTCCACCAAGGAAGGCGGCGCAAAAATCCTCAAGCGTTGCGATCTGCCGCTGACGGCGGCCGGCAAGGTGAAAACGATCGTTACCGAACTGGCGGTTTTCCGGTTCATCGACGGCGAACTGACGCTGGTGGAAACGGCGCCCGGTGTGTCGCTCGACGAGATCCGCGCCAAGACCGAAGCCGAGTTCGCCGTGAGTCCGGCGTGCCGCGAAATGTGCTTGTGCAGCCATGCGAATCCATAGTCCGTTCATGCGATGATCGCAAGGGTATGACGAATAAAGGTGGCAGCCCACAATACGGAGGCGGCTGGCCGTCTATTCACTGCGCCGGCGGATGATGGCGGGTTACGGGCCCGGGACACCGTTTCAACGAGAAAGCAGCGGATTCATGCGCAAGCCGTGAATGCCATACGGTTTCTTTTTCTTGGCCTGAAAATTGCTTGAATTCGGCTCATGAGAGCTGAAAACTTCACTGCCGGCCGTTTTGTCCTCGATACCCGTGCGGCATCGGACCTGCGCCTGAAACTCAAGGAAGACCCCGAAGGGGGGCTGAAACAGACGGCGGCCCAGTTCGAAGGGCTGCTTCTGCAAATGATGCTGAAAAGCATGCGTGACGCGACGCCGCAAAATGGCCTGATGGACAGCGACCAGACGCGGTTTTTCACCTCGATTCTCGACCAGCAGCTGGCGCAGAACCTTTCCGCAGGCGGCAAACTGGGATTCGCCCGGATGATAGAGGAGAATCTCGGGCGGACCATGCCATCCGGTACCGATGGAACAGTGTCGTCGTCATTGGGTCTAATGCAGCAGGCGCTGCTGGAACGGGGGGCGGCAAGTTCTGCCGCTTCTTTTGCCGGTGCCGAACGCATTCGCGGTGCATATCGTGGCGCATTTGCCGCCGGTACGGCCGATTCGGCTGCCAGCGTGCCTGCAGGAGGACAGGAGTTCGTCAATCGCATCTGGCCGCATGCCGTCGACGCGGCGAACAGCCTGGGGGTTCCGCCGCATTTCCTGGTGGCGCATTCGGCGCTGGAAAGCGGCTGGGGCAAGAGCGAAATCCGGGCGGCCAACGGATCGCCGACCTATAATATTTTTGGCGTCAAGGCAGGCCGCAGTTGGCGCGGGGCATCGGTCGAGGTGCAGACGACGGAGTATATTGACGGTGTTGCGCAGACGGTGAAGGAGAAATTCCGGGCGTATGGTTCCTATGCCGAGGCATTTCAGGATTACGCCGGTCTCCTGCGCGGCAACCCGCGCTTTTCAGGCGTTCTCGGCGAGCAGGACGGACAGCGGTTCGCGCGTTCGCTACAGCAATCGGGCTATGCGACGGACCCACAGTATGCGGACAAACTGAGTCGCATCATCGGCGGAACGACTTTGCGGCAGGCATTGAGCAGTTAGAAATTTACCCTAAATAATTCGGCAAATCTGCCGTTAGCAGCATGGAGGAGATCTTTCCATGGGATCAGGAATTTTCAGTATCGGCGTTTCGGGCTTGCAGGCCGCCCAGATCGGGATGGCGACGACGATGCACAATACCGTCAATGCCGATACGCCGGGCTATACCCGCCAGCGCATCATCCAGGTCGCGAATCCCGCGGTATTGACCGGATCGGGCTATGTCGGCCAGGGAACGCGCGTTGCGACGATCGAACGGATCTACAACGATTTTCTGACCAAACAGGTGAATGCGGCGCAGACGACGGTGAGCGGCCTGCAGACGTATTCGAACTACATCTCCCAGTTGAACAGCGTGCTCATGGACGAAAGCGCCGGCCTGGCTCCGGCGCTGAACGCTTTTTTCACGGGCATCCAGCAGGTCAGTGCTGACCCTTCGTCGACGGCGGCGCGGCAGAGCATGGTTTCGTCGGCCGAGACGCTGGTCGGGCGTTTCCAGAGTCTGCAGGCGATGGTCGACGGGCAGCGGCAGGACGTCAATACGCAGGTGCAGGGAAACGTCGCCACGATCAATTCCTATTCCCAGCAGATAGCGGCATTGAACCAGCAGATCCTCGTCGCCAAGTCGTCGAACAATCAACAGCCGAACGATCTGTACGACCAGCGCGATCTGCTGGTGGCCGAGCTCAACAAGCTGGTCAGCGTGCAGACCACCGTGAACAGCAACGGCTCGTTCAATGTCTTTTTCGGCAACGGACAGCCGCTCGTGATGGGGGCGCAGACGACCAAGCTGGCGGCAGTCGCTTCTTCCCAGGACCCTTCGCGGCTGACCGTGGGAATCGTGACGGCCGCCGGAACGCAGGAGCTTCCCGAATCGCTGATCGTCGGCGGCAGCCTGGGCGGCATCCTGAGCTACCGTTCGGATACCCTGGACAAGACTTCCGCCCAGCTCGGGCAGATCGCCGCGTCGCTGGCGCTCACCTTCAATGCCCAGCATGCGCTGGGACAGAACCTGCTGGGCAGCATCGAAGGCGACGCGAATTTCGTGGGCGATTTCTTCACCTTGCGGGAACCGACCGTTTCGGCGAACCTGTTGAATCCAGCAGGATCGGCCACGGTGTCGGTGAGTTTTACACCCCCCGAATACAGCGCCGACGGCACGTTCTACACCAACCTGACGGCCAGCGACTACCGGCTCGAATACGATGGCGCCAATCTGAAACTGACCCGGCTGGCCGACAACATCAGCTGGAGCGCCGCGAACGTGGCCGATCTGAATGCGGCGATCGCCACCAGCCCGCAGGGGCCGCAGGGCTTCACCATCGATGCGACGGGAACCTTCGCGGCAGGGTCGAGCTACCTGATCGAGCCGACGAGAAATGCCGCGCAGGGCATCGGCGTCAACAGCCAGATTTCCCTGGATCCCCGGCTGATAGCCGCCGCGGCGCCGGTGCGGGCGTCGACGGGAACGGCCAATGCCGGAACGGCCACCATTTCGATGGGCAGCGTTTCTCCCGGGTATTCCGCGCCGGCGGCGGGGTCGCCCGTGACGCTGACGTTCAACGGCGGGGATTTGACCGGCTTTTCTTCGTATCCGGTCACCGTGACGGTCAATGGCGTATCGACCGACTATGCTTCCGGCGCCGTGCCCTACACTGCCGGCGCGAGTTATTCCTTCTCCGGCATGAGTTTCACGATCAGCGGGACGCCGCAGAACGGCGATACCTTCGTCATCGAGAAGAACGTCAACGGCGTGACGGACAACCGCAATGCGATGCTGCTGGCGCAGTTGCAGACAGCCAAGACCATGGCCGGGAACACGACCAGCTACTCGACGGCGTATTCGCAGCTGGTAAGCAGCGCGGGCAACCAGGGAAATGAGGTAAATACGGTGTTGGCGGCTCAGCAGTCGCTGCTGGCGAATGCACAGGAAGCGCGCGATTCGGTATCCGGCGTCAACGTGGACGAAGAGGCGGCCAAGCTGATTCAGTATCAACAGGCGTATCAGGCGGCCGCCAAGATGCTGGAAATCGCTTCCACACTTTTCGATTCCATTCTGGCAATAGGCTAAAAGGTATCATTATGCGAATCAGTACCAGTC
Organism: Propionivibrio sp.; assembly: GCA_031547245.1. GTDB lineage: Bacteria > Pseudomonadota > Gammaproteobacteria > Burkholderiales > Rhodocyclaceae > Propionivibrio. The sequence goes on along the minus strand of JAVBSG010000015.1, from coordinate 22,760 downwards.
AGATTTTTCAGGCCGGGGTCCGGCAGATTACGGATGGGCAAAGCAAGCTCTACAAGCTCCAGAATCAGTTGGCGTCGGGCAAGCGGTTCGAGTCGGCGCAGGAAGATCCTGTCGCCGCCGCGCAGGTTCTCCTGACTACCCAGTCCAGTTTGATCAATAAGCAATTCGCGGATAACCAGGCCAACGCATCCAGCCAGCTCGGGCTTGAGGAGGATCGTCTCGCGACGATCATCGAGGGCATCCAGACCATCAGGGAAAAGGTCATTGCCGGCAACAACAGCTCGTATTCGGACAGCCAGCGCAAGGCGATCGCCACGGAATTGCAGAGCCAGTTCGATTCCCTTCTGGCGATGGCCAACAGCACGGACGCCAACGGCTACTACCTGTTCTCCGGCTTTCAGGGGAGCACCAAACCGTTCCAGCTGCAGGCCGACGGATCGGTGCAGTATGCCGGCGATGGCGGCCAGCGGATGTTGCAGGTGGGAACGTCGCGTCAGATACCGGTCAGCGATTCCGGCCGTAGCGTCTTTGAAACCCGTACGGGAAACGGCACGTTTGCCCTGGGGGCGTCCGCGTCCAATACCGGGACCGGCGTGGTGTCCGGCGGCTCGCTGAGAGGGCCGGCGGCATGGACCGGGGATAGCTACCAGATTCAATTTACCTCCGCCACCAGCTACACGGTGACGAATACGACGACGTCCGCCGTGGTCGGAACGTATGACTATGCCGGAGACACAGAGATTACAGGGGTGCCGGGGGCATCCTTCTCGATTTCGGGCACGCCTGCCGCGGGCGACACGTTCTCCGTCGCGCCAAGCACCAACCAGAGCGTTTTCACGACGCTACAGACCCTGATTACCGCCTTTTCGACGAGTACCGATGGAAATGCGGCGTTGGGCGCTTCGGTCAGGAACACCGTCAACACGGAAATGTCGAATCTGAACCAGATTTTTAACAATTTATCGAGCGTTCAAACTGCCATCGGCTCACGCCGCAGCGAACTGGAATCGCTGACCGACGCTTCTTCTGCCCTCGAACTACATTACCAGGAGCGGATCAACGATCTGCAGGGAATCAACGAGATCGAAATCATTTCAGCATTTGCCCAGCAAAGCCAGCTACTGGAGGCGGCGCAAAGTTCGTTTGCCAAGATCAGCGCACTGACCCTGTTCAGCTATCTCTGATGAAAGGGCAGCTCGTCCTGCTGGCGCTGTTCGCCGCCGCCTGCGGCGCGGCGTGCACCACGTCGGTCAGCTACGTCGACTCGGCGAGCGGCGAAATCACTACGCAGCCCGGGTTGGCGCTGGCGCGGCCGATCGTGCCGAACTGGACTGTGACGGAGACGCCGCTGGGGAAGGATGCCTATCGCATATCCCTGCGCGGGCAGTATTTCCGTCTGGGCGGCGACGGCGAAGCGCTGGTGATCATGAAGCAGCGCGGTCTGCAACTCCAGCTGGAAAGGGGTTTTTCCGGCTACCAGCTGGTGGACTATTCCGAGCGCATCGAGTCGACCACGCCGTTCAATTTCCGCATCGTCGAAGGCGTGATTCAGCTGCAGAAATGAGTTTTCATTCATCATTCCGGTCCGTTTGACCGATCTCTGCAGTCTTTGTCTCGCCTTCAGGGCGAAAAGAACGCATTGCCTAGTGACTTGATCGGCATTGCGCTGTTTCGGCGACATATCCCTTTTCCTGCGTTTCGCGCGCCTGCGAGCCTTGTCCGCCACACTGATCAAATCAGTGTTTACTTGATTTGTGGTCCAAATATGACTACATTCGTGCTTATCTTGTCACGCAGGAAACGTATTCATGGATACTCCCGATACTTATATCCGTGCTCGGATCGATACGAAGACAAAGCAATATGCTACCGATGCGCTTGAAGCGATGGGGCTTTCCGTATCCGACGCCATCCGTTTGCTGATGGTACGCGTAGCTGTCGAACGCCGTTTGCCGTTCGATTTGCGGGTTCCCGTGGCGGCAAAAGCGAATCCGGCTGCCATGGACAACAGCCCGGGCGACGCCGCCGAGTACGTTGATCAGCGCCATGAGGGCCTGCTCTGCGTCAACACCGAATTTACCCTGCCGGAAGAATTTGAAGAAAAAAGAGAGCACGGTTCAGCCGATCCGAGTGCGGGTAAATCCAAGTCGTTGAGGGTGCGAGTCACCGAAAGGCTCTACAAGGCCATCATCGACGGAGAGCTTTTGCTCGGACAAGCGCTTTCCGAAGAAAAACTGGCGGCGGCATTGGGTGTTGGGAGAACGCCCGTCAGAGAGGCGTTTACGGCGTTGCAACGTGTCGGGTTGATCAATGTGCAACCACAAAAGGGAAGTTTCGTTTTTCTTCCTTCCGAAGCGGATGTGGCGGCCTTGTGCGAATTTCGTGAGCTGATGGAGATCCAGGCGCTCTCTCTTTGCTGTCTGCGTAGCAAGGATGCGCTTTTGTCCGGATTGAAAAAGGCGTGCGAAAACATGGATGCCGCGGAGCTGAGCAGCGATTTTTTGGCGGTTACGCGAGCCGACGGGGAGTTTCATAACGCTTTGTTTGAAAACTGCAGAAACCCTTATCTGATGAACACATACGAACTCGTGTCCGGGCAGGTGGCGGCGCTTCGGGTGAGAACCACGATCGTCGTCGGTGCGGCCAACGAACACCGGCCGATCATCGATGCGCTTGAAATGAACGATCTTGCGCGAACCAAACAGCTTCTGAGCAAGCATGTGTTGAAGGTGCGGGCCTTGTATCTGTCGGCTGTGCAATCGAGGGATTTCCGCAGCGCAGGGGATGTGGCGCATCTGCGATTGTCGGATTGAGTTCTCTCAGTGAGTGTTGCCGATTCGCATCCGAGAAAAATACCTAAGCAAGCTGGCGCGGCGGCGCAGGCTGATCTGATACGACACCGCGCCTCGGGCCGGTAAAGAAAACACCGGCGCGGCGGTACCTCGGCCGCCGCCGCTTATGCCAGTCCCATCCCCTGGTGGTGGATATCGTCCCGCCCGCGCCATGTGATGCTTCGTCCAATCATTTTCTGTTCCCTGTTTTTGACTTCGCCGATTCCGTCCCGTTCATAGCGGCGGCTTGCCGCGCGGCGCATAAAGGCGTTGCCAAAAGGAGGGGCTTGACATCTGGTTTGGTAGTTGAATATGATAGGTCTAGTAGGACAAGTTTAGTAGGCCAAGTTGGTAAAAAACCAATCGCTTCCGACGGTGAATGATCCCGCTTGAATCGGAGTAAAAACCGGAGCGGACTGTCTCGATACTATTCATAGGGCAAACAGATGGCGACGACGCATGCGGTTGACGGGGATGTGGCAAGGAAGTCTGCGGAATGGGATGACGAATACGACCTGGTCGTTCTCGGCTCGGGCGGCGCAGGACTGACGGCTGCCGTGGTCGCTTCGGTCGAAGGGTTGCGGGTTCTGGTGATCGAAAAGACCGACTACATTGGTGGAACGACAGCTTATTCAGCGGGAACTTGCTGGATTCCCAACAACAAATTTCTGCAACAGACTGGTATGCAGGGCGACGATGTCGCCGCGGAACAGTATCTCGATGCGCTGGTGGGAGAGCTTTCGCCTCCTGCGGTCAGAGCGGCGTTTCTTGCCGCGGGACCGCGGATGATCGAGTACCTCGAAAAGAACTGCAATGTCTGTTTTCGCATCTACAGCACTTTCGTCGACTATCGACAGGAGTTTGCGGGAGCGGGAAAGGGAGGGCGTCCGCTGGAGCCGCTTCCTTTCGACGGGCGCAAGCTTGGCAAAAAATTCAAGGATATCCGTTGGCCGGTTCCGGAGTGGGGGCTGTTCGGCGGCAGGCTGCCCATCCTGCGGCCGGAGGCCGACAGGCTCCTGAAGGTTGCCCATTTGTCGCCCGATGCTTTTTTCCTGGGGGCAAAACTGGTTCTCCGTTACTTTCTCGATCGCCTGAAATATGAGCGTGGAACAAGGCTCATTCTCGGTAATGCGCTGGTAGCGAATCTTTATCACAACTTGCTCAAACGGGGCGTCGACGTCCTGCTGAACGGCCGAACCACACGCTTGATCAGCGAAGAAGGGCGTATAGCCGGGCTGCTTGTCCAACACAACGGCAGAGAACGGCGGATTCGCGCCCATCGTGGTGTAGTCATGGCGGCAGGGGGATTCCCGGCGAACGCGGAGTGGCGTGAGCGCTATCTGAGAAAACCATCGGCACAATACACACGGGCCTGCGAAGGATGCACGGGAGACACGATCACTCTGGCGCAAAGCGTTGGCGCCGCCCTGGGGCCCTTGCGGGAAGACAACGCCCTCTGGTTTCCCAGCTCGATCGGTCGCCGGAAGGATGGATCGACCGTGGTTTTCCCGCATATCTGGGATCGGGCGAAACCCGGCCTTGTCGCGGTTAACCGCGCTGGGCTCAGATTCACGGATGAGTCGGTTTCCTATCATGAATTCACCCGTGCCATGTATGCGTCGCACCAAAATGTCGACACCATCCCGGCGCTGCTCGTCTGCGACAGGCTTTTCCTGTGGAAATACGGCCTTGGCATGATCAGGCCCCTGACGCCGTTCCTTAAACCCTATATCGATTCCGGATACGTCTATACAGCGGATTCCATTGAGGATTTGGCGCGAAAGATCGGCGTGAACGCCGAGGGCCTGCAGGCCACGATCCAGGCCAACAATCGCTATGCCGAAAGTGGTGTCGATGAGGATTTCAAAAAAGGCGTCAGCCCCTATGGGCGCCAATACGGCGATCCGCAGCATCAGCCGAATCCGTGTCTCGGGAAGATCGACAGGCCGCCTTACTTCGCTATTCCCGTGGTTCCGACGCCGCTTGGCACGGCGCTGGGATTGAAAATGAACGAGCACTCACAGGTCGTCGACGAATCGGGACTGCCCATTCCTGGCTTGTATGCCTGCGGCAGCGATGGCCACTCCATCATGGGCGGAGAGTACCCGGGGGGCGGTTGCCAGGTCGGAGCCGGTATGACGTTTGGCTACATTGCCGGGCTTCACGCCGCCAAAGGAGGTAGATAAAAGACACAGCACATTCATGAAGTGAGTTGCGGGGATGTATTTCTAAATTACAGCCAACAAGGGTGGGGTTATGCAGACAGGCGCCGTCAGTGAACAGGAACTCATCAAGAAACTATGCTGGAAAATTACTCCGTGGTTAATATTTCTGCTGATATTGACTATTCTGGACAGGGTCAACATCGGCTACGCCGCTCTCGGCATGAACAAGGAGCTGGGCATCAGCATGACCATGTTTGGCACGATCGCCGGTCTTTACTATGTTGCCTATTTCGTTTTCGAAATCCCCAGCAACCTCATTCTGCATAGAGTAGGCGCTCGCCGGTGGATCGCGCGGATCGTCGTGACCTGGGGAATCGTCACCATACTCACCGGTTTCGTCCGCAACACCACGGAGTTGGCGATTTGCCGCTTTTTGCTGGGGGCGATGGAAGCCGGGTTCTACCCCGGGGTGATACTCTACTTTACCTATTGGTTTCCGGCGAAACATCAGGCGAAAGTCGTGTCGCTGTTGATGATCGGCAGCGCGACGGCGCTTGTCGTCGGCGGACCGATAGCGACGTATATCCTGTCCCATATCAATCACATGGGAATGTCGGGATGGCGATGGATTTTCATTCTGGAAGGCGTTATCACCACCCTGGCCGGGGTGATCACCTGGTTCGTCATGGTTGACTATCCCAAAAGCGCCGATTTTCTGAGCAGCGACGAAAAACGATGGCTCGAAGAGCGCATCGAAAGAGAACAGAAGACAAAAGCCGGGGTGTTGAGCGTTTCCAAATGGGGTACGTTGAAGAATGTCTGGGTGTGGTATTTCACCTTGTGTTATTTCGGCTGCATCATGGGGCTGACCTTGCTTTATTTCTGGATGCCGCAAATTTTGAAACGGCTTTCCTCCGTTCTCACGGATACCGAGGTCGGGTGGATATCGTCGATTCCCTACGTTTGTGCGATTGCGGCCATGCTGCTCATCGCGTTCCATTCCGACAAAACCAAAGAGCGGCGCTGGCACGCCGGGTTATCGCTGGCGGCAACGGTATTTGCCCTGATTGGTCTGACTTTCACGTCCGATCTTTTGCTGAGCGTCGTTTTCCTTTGTTTCGCCGCAGCCGGTGCTTATACCTACATGGTGGTTTTCTGGGCCTTGCCGACGGCTGTTCTCGGTGGCACTTCGGCGGCAGTCGGGATCGCCTTGATCAACTCGATCGGAAACCTGGGCGGTTTTTTCGGGCCATCCATTTACGGTTTTCTGGCGGACACGACGAAATCCACGGTTGCCGGAACCTATGTCATGGCGGCGTTCGTGTTGTTGACTTGCGTTTTGACCGTTTGCATTCCGAGAAAATTCGAACAGGCTGCCGAGGAACGCGAGAAATAGCCATTGCCCGAAGAGGCATCGGCGCGGATTGCGCGCCGTGATAGCCAGGGTTCATTGCCGGAAGGGTATTACTGGCAATGAACCTGGTTATTTGTTACAGGTGTGCCGGCATCGGCTTCCTTGCCTGATTTCATCGGACGACGAAATGCCCCAGCATGGCGGTGAGGCCGTGTTCGAACATCTGCATCAGCGGCGGCATGAGGTAGGGCAGGCCCACGTACAGCGCGATGAAACCCAGGGTGATGGTGATCGGGAATCCGATGACGATCAGGTTTAGCTGAGGGGCGACGCGTCCCAGGATGCCGAGGGCCGTGTTCGTGATCAACAGGGTCACGATGATCGGCAGCGCCAGCAGCAGCCCGGACGAGAATACGACGACGACGGCATTGGCCAGGTTGGCCCACGAGGCGCTGTCGGGCAGGACGCCGATGGGAATCAGCTGGAAACTCCGAGCCAGCGTCGAGAGCATCACCAGATGCCCGTCGATGGACAGGAAGAGAAGCAGGGCGAGAAAGCTGAGCACTTCCGATACGACGGGCGTTTGCGAGGTGCTCATGGGATCGTAGCTGGTGGCGAAGCCGAGCCCCATCTGGGTGCCGAAAATATTGCCGGACATATCGATGGCGCTGAAGACGAGGCGCATGGAAAAGCCTATGGCATAGCCGATCAGCATCTGCTCGCCCATGATAAGAAGGCCTGCGGCGGAGGCGGGTTCAACGTTCGGCAGCTTGTCGATTCCCGGCGCGATGGCCATGGTGATGGCCAGTCCGAGAATGAGCTGTATGCGCGTGGGGACTCCGGCATTGTTGAAGGGCGGGGCCGCGACCAGCAGCGCGAGAATGCGCGTCAGCGGAAAAACGAAGGCCGCGATGAAGGCGTTCAGTTCGGCCGTGGTGACGGTGATCATCCCGAATGGAGGCGCGTCAGCCGATCAGTTGCGGGATGCGTTCGAACAGCTGGCGGATGTAGTCGACGAACATCTGCAGCATCCAGGGGCCCGCCAGGATCAGCACCATAAACGCGCCGAACAGCTTGGGGATGAACGAAAGCGTGGCTTCGTTGATCTGGGTGGCGGCCTGGAAAATACTGACGATGAGGCCGATGACCAGGGCCGCGAGCAGCATCGGGGCGGCCAGCATGATGGTGATTTCGATGGCCTGCCGGCCGATCTGCATTACGGTCTCGGGAGTCATGTGGCAAAGCTCGCGACAAGGGATCCGAGCATCAGGTGCCAGCCATCAACCAGGACGAAAAGCATGAGTTTGAAAGGCAGGGAGATCATGATCGGCGACATCATCATCATCCCCATCGACATCAGGACGCTGGCAACGACCATGTCGATGATGAGAAACGGGATGAAAATGATGAAGCCGATCTGGAAAGCGGTCTTCAGCTCGCTGGTGACGAACGCGGGGATCAGCACGCGCATCGGCACATTTTGCGGCGATTCGATGCTGGGGGCATTGGCCAGGCGGGCGAAGAGGCTGATGTCCGTTTCCCGCGTCTGCTTCAACATGAAACTGCGCAGGGGGCCGGCTCCCCGGTCCACAGCCTCGGTGAAGGTGATTTTGTTTTCCGACAGGGGCTGATAGGCGTCGACGTATATTTTTTCGAGCACCGGTGACATGATGAAGAAGGTCAGGAACAGCGCGAGACCGACGAGCACCTGGTTGGGCGGCGCCGTCTGGGTTCCGAGCGCATGGCGCAGCAATGACAGCACGATGATGATCCGCGTGAAGCTGGTCATCATCAGCATTGCCGCGGGGATGAACGTCAGCGACGTGAGCGCGATCAGCGTCTGAATGGAGAGCGTGTAAGTCTGGCTGCCGCCTGGCCCCGGTGCGCTGGTCAGGGCGGGCAGGCCGCCGGTCTGCGCCATGGCGGCGAACGGCCAGGCCAGGAGAAGCAGCAACAGCCAGGGGACGAGTCTAGGGTGTGTTCTCATTCGTCCGCTCTGTCATCTGCTTGAGCCAGTGGCTGAAGCGTTTGTCGTTTTCCTTGACCGGGGGCAGTTCTCCCTTGGGGAGCGTATGCAAGGTCTTGATCTGTCCCGGAACGATGCCGACGACGATCCAGGTTTCGCCCACTTCGAGCAATACGATGCGTTCGCGCGGGCTGACCATCAATCCGCCGACGATGCGCAGCGGCCCGGTGTTGCCGAACGCCCGGCCGCCGTTCAGACGGCGCAGAACATAGGCTCCCAGGAACAACAGCCCGATGATCAGGCATAAGCTCAGCAGCATCTGCATTATGGCGCCGGAGGGCAGGCCCGGCACATCCGGAACCGCGGATGACGATTGGGCACGCGCCTGCCCGAACAGGAGAAGCGAAAGCAATCCGGGCAGGAGGCGGCGCGCGTAGTTGCGGAGAATAGGCAGTCGAGTCAATTTACCGGGGCGGACAGAGTGATTTGTCCGTTATCTTAATCGAAGCCGCCCCGGTGGGGAATCGTGATATGTCCGGAACCCGATGTTGCGTCTGAGGTATGACAGGACAGTACACGCCCTAACGCAGCCGGCGATCAACGGCCGGCTTTGCGTACGCGCTCCGACGGCATGACGATGTCGGTGAGACGGACCCCCAGCTTGTCGTTGACGACGACGACCTCGCCGTGCGCGATCAGCGTTCCGTTGACGTAAACGCTCATCGGCTCTCCGGCGATCGAGTCGAGTTCGACGACGGAGCCGTGAGTCAGTTGCAGCAGATTCTTGATGGCGATTTTCGTGCGCCCCAGTTCGACGGCGATCTGGACGGGAATGTCCATGATCATTTCCATGCCGCTTGTCATTGCCGAACTGTCGGCGGAATCTCCAAGGGAAGGAAAAATCTTCGCCGGCTGGGCATTCGCGCCGGCTTCGGCCATCGCCTGTTCGGCCATCGCAGCAGCCCAATCGTCTTCCGATGAAGAAGCGCCGCCGGGATTTTGTGTGTTATCCGTTCCTTCTGCCATTTCTCGTTTCCTCGGCTAGGCTGTTTCGTCGGGATCGGCGACGATGAACCGATCTATTTTGAGCGCATAGTGCCCGGCCTGCTGGCCGTAGCTGCATTCGAGCAGGGGAATTTCATCGACATTGACCACGATTTTTTCCGGCACGCTGATCGGGATGATGTCGCCGGGCCTGAGCCGGGTAACCTCGCCGAGAGTGATGGAGGTCGATGCGATATCCGCGACGATTTCCACCTCCGCATCGTTCAATTGCTGGCGCATCATGGAAACCCAGCGCTGATCCGTGGCGGCCTGGTCGCTTTGCGTTGCGCTGTAAAGCAGATCGCGGATCGGCTCGATCATGGAGAACGGGAAGCAGATGTGCATCTCCGCGGCCGAGCCGCCGAACTCGAGCGAGAAGGTCGTCGAGATGACGATTTCAGAGGGCGTGGCGATGTTGGCGAACTGTGAATTCATTTCCGAGCGGAGGTATTCGAAGGAAATGTCATAAACCGGCTGCCATGAGCGGGCGTATTCCTCGAAGACGACATCCAGAAGGCCGCGCACGATACGCTGTTCGGTTGGAGTGAAGTCGCGCCCTTCGATTTTCGTGTGGAAACGCCCGTCGCTGCCGAACATGTTGTCGACGACCAGGAACACCAGGTTCGGATCGAAGGCGAACAGCGACGTGCCGCGCAGCGGCTTGGCAGCCACCAGGTTCAGGCTGGTCGGGACGACCAGATTGCGGATGAATTCGACGTATTTCTGCATGCGGATCGGACCGACGGATATTTCGGTGTTCCGATGCATGTAATTGAACAGCCCGATGCGCAGGTAGCGCGCAAAACGCTCGTTTATCAGTTCGAGCGCCGGCATGCGCCCGCGAACGATCCGTTCCTGCGGGCCCAGATTGTAGGCGCGGACGCCGCCCTCGCCCTTGTCGGCGGATTCCGTTTCGTCCGATTCTCCGGTAACGCCTTTGAGCAGGGCGTCAACTTCGTCTTGGGAAAGGATATCGGTGGCCATGGCTCGTTACTGGATGATGAAGGAGGTAAACAGGACTTCCTTGACGGGGGCATCGTCGCCCTTGGCTCCCGGCGCGAGCACGCCGTTCATCTGGTCGCGGATCTCGGCGGCAAGCTGTTCCTTGCCCTCCTTGGTCAGCAGTTCGGAGGCGCGCTTGCCGGAAAGCAGCAGCATCACATTATTGCGGATCTTGGGGGTGAAGGCCTTGATGCGATCGCCGGACGAGGCATCGGCAACTTCCACGGAAATAATGAGTTGCAGGAACTGTTCGCCGGCTTCTGGAATGAGGTTGACGGTAAATACGTCGAGCGGCACGTAAACGGGGATGGCATCCTTGCCGGCTTTTTTCTTGCCGGGCTTGGCCTTTTCGACGACAACGTCCTCATCGTCCATGTCGTCCGCATCGTGCTTGTTCTTCAGGTAAAACAAGGCGCCTGCGCCCAGGCCTAGAACCACGACGAGCATCCCCGCGATGATGATCAGCCATTTCCTGCTTTTCTTGGGAGGCTGCGCCTGTTCTGCGCCGGCCCCCCCGGCTTTTGCTTCCTTGGCCATCGTTAAAACCTCGTATCCTTCTTGCGTGATTTATTCAATTTTCCCACAGCCCGATGCCAGGCGAATGAATGCGGCCGTCAGACGAAAGTGTCGACCAGGCCATTCCACGAGCCTGTCAGGACCTGCCCTGAGCGTGCCGCCGACAGTTCAGGCTCAAGTATAGCGTTATCATCCCCCCAATGGGACGGAGAACCGTCCCCGTTCGCCCCGTTCCACTGGCTGCCGGCCTGCCGGAACGACTCGGCGCTGACGTTCGTCTGCCCCAGCGAAATTCCGGCATGGGCGAACATTTCGCGCAGCCGCGGCAGGGCGCTTTCAATGCTTTCGCGGACGTCCGCATTCGCCGAGACGAAGCTGGCCGTTGCCGTGTTGGTGCTGCTGTCGATACGCAGCGATACTTCGATGTTTCCCAGATGCGGCGGGTTCAGCGTGATTTCGGCGGATTGCTTCTGCTGGCTGGCAAGCCAGACGATTTTCTGCGAAAAATCGGTGTTCCAGCGCTGATCGTGGAGACTGGCGGGGATGGCCACCGAGGTCTGGGTCTCCCGCCCGGCGGTGGCGGCAGGCAAATTCGACGGCAGGGCGATGGATGGCGACGTCTGCTCGGTGGCGGATGTCGGCGTTCCCTTTTGCGTGGCGGCATTCTGCTCGTTCGGCAGCGCGGCGGAAGGCACGGCAAAATTTGCCGCTTTGGGATCGCCGGCCGACGGATCGGCGTTCCCCCGTTGGGCGTCGCCGCTGGCCTCGGCCCTGGCGGCAAGCGCCTTGTCCGACGTGTTTGCCAGTTGGTCCGGCAGGGCCGAAAAGGGTTTCGCGGTCTTGTCCGAAACAATGCCGTCATCGGCGGTTTGCTGCAGGGCCGGCGGGGTCGCGGCAGGCACGATGTCGTTGCGCATGCCCGGAATGGCCACGGACAACGAGGCCAGCAGCGCGTCCGTACCGTTTTCCTGCGCATCCTCGCCGGTATCGGCTGTCTTATCTTCGGAAACCGTTTCGGCCGGATTGGCCGGGGTGGTTTCAGGAGTGGCGAACAATTGTCCGAACAGCAGGCTGATGAAATCCTGCCCGGAGGCGCCGGTACTCGAATCCGCGCTTCCCGCGCTATTTGCGGAGGATGCCTGAGTCGTGCTGCTGGCCGGAGCCGAAACGATGCTGATGGACATGAATTATTCCCGATGGCAATATGCGTTTCGTATCAAGCAATATTCATACCCAAAATAAGGCAGTTTTGTGGGAACTTGCGGCTGCGGCCCTTCCTCCCGAGAGAGAAGTTCGTATCCTGCGCCTTTCAGGCGCAGGCGGGCGAAGACTACGACTCCTTGTATATCCTGGTCCGCGCGGCGAATTCGTCCTGGAATTTCTGATCCTTTTTCATTTCCCGCGCGTTCTCGTTGGCAAAATGCCGCGTTGATAAGGTATCGAACGCCATCAGCTTTTTTTTCTGCTGCAGCCACTGCGCCTGCCCTTCAGCAGTGTTTTTGACCTGCGTGGCCACGGCTTTCTGCTGCAGTTCGATAGCTTCGTCCAGCCGGTCGAGGAAATGCTGGAAATTCTGCCATTCCCGCTGCGTCAATCCTTTCTGCGCCGATTCGCGGAAACGCACGGCATATTCGTCGCGGTACTGCTGCAGCATGGTCAGCTTGGATTTGGCATCACGCTCGCTGGCGATCAGGCGCGCGAGGTTCTGCGTGGCCTCGTCGGTCCGGCTTTGCATCAGTTCGAGAATGGGTTGCAGGGAAAATGGTTTGGGCATGATTAGCGTTTGACACCGAACAGGGCGTGGAGTTGGGCGATGCTGTTGGCAAAATCCGATTTTTCGTTGATTTTCTGCTGCAGGAATTTTTCGAACGACGGGTAGAAATTGATCGCCTGGTCGAGCATCGGATCGGACCCTGCGGCGTAGGCGCCAACGTTGATCAGATCGCGGGAACGCTGATAGCGCGAGTAGAGCTGTTTAAAATGGCGTATCTGGTCCAGGTGCTCGGGCTCGATCAGGTTGACCATGGCGCGCGAAATCGATTGTTCTATGTCGATGGCCGGGTAATGCCCGGCATCGGCAAGGTGCCTCGACAGCACGATATGCCCGTCGAGAATGGCGCGCGCCGAATCGGCGATCGGGTCCTGCTGGTCGTCGCCCTCGGCGAGCACGGTATAGAAGGCGGTGATCGATCCGCCGCCGTCGCCGCCGTTGCCGGCGCGTTCGACGAGTTGCGGCAGGCGGGCAAAGACCGACGGCGGATAGCCGCGGGTCACCGGCGGTTCGCCGATGGCCAGGGCGATTTCGCGCTGCGCCATGGCGTAGCGGGTCAGCGAGTCCATGATCAACAGCACGTGGTGGCCTTCGTCGCGGAAATGCTCGGCGATGGCCGTGGCGTAGGCGGCGCCCTGCATGCGCATGAGCGGGCTGACGTCGGCAGGCGCGGCGACGACGACGGAACGGCGCAGCCCTTCCTCGCCGAGAATCTGTTCGATGAATTCCTTCACTTCGCGGCCGCGCTCGCCGATCAGCCCGACGACGATGACCTCGGCTTCGGTATAGCGCGCCATCATGCCGAGAAACACGCTTTTGCCGACGCCGGAGCCGGCGAAGAGGCCCATGCGCTGGCCGCGGCCGACGGTCAGCAGGGCGTTGATGCAGCGGATGCCGACGTCCAGCGTGCGTTCGATCGGCGCCCGCGACATGGGGTTGACCGGCCTGCCGTGCAACGGACGGAGCGAGTCGGCCAGGAGCGGGCCGCCTCTGTCCAACGGGCGCCCCGCGCCATCGACGATCCGGCCAAGCAATGCGTCGCCGACGGGCAACAGCTTCGCCCGGTCGACAGCACGCCGCCGGGCGGGCAGGTCCTGGCCGATCTTCGGCCGGTAAGCCGGCATTTCGAGCGCGACGACCCGCGCGCCCGGCGACAGTCCGTAAACATCCTCGGACGGCATCAGGAACAACCGCTCGCCGTTGAAACCGACCACCTCGGCTTCGACCGGCGAACCGCCGATAGGAAGGATGCGGCAGGAGCTGCCGAGCGGCAGTTTCAGCCCAGCGGCCTCCATGACCAGTCCGTTGATCCGCGTCAGATGGCCGCTGGGCAGGAGCGGCGCCGCCCTGGCGGCCGCTTTCTGGCAATTGCCGAGAAACGTGTTCCAGGCCTCCAGATGACCATTGTCAGCTGCGTCGTTCATGATCGGATGACTTTCCGTCCAGCCAGTCCTGGGTGACTCCTATGGATTCGATGACGCGCTTCCAGCGCGTTTCCAGCGTCGAATCCACCTCGCTCGCGCCCAGCTCGATGCGGCAGCCGCCGCGCGTCAGCGAGGAATCCTCGAGGATCCGCCAGTTATTATGCGCCAGTTGTTCGCCCATGTTCGCGCGGATCAGCGCTGCGTCGAGAGGATGGACGAACAGGGCCGGGTGGCCGGTATTGTAATGAAGGGCGGCAATGGCTTCCCTGACGATGGGCAGCAGCAGATCCGGCTTGATTTGCAGGCTTTGGCGCAGCACCTGATTGGCGATTTCGACCGACGTGGCCAGCAACTGGTCGGCAACATGCTGATCGACGCCCTGGACGGCCTGCTTCACGCCATCCAGGAGGTTCTCCATCTGTTCGGCCGCGGCATGCGCGTCGGCGATGCCTTCTGCGTAGCCGGCTTCATACCCCTGCTTGTGGGCTTCTTCGTGGATGCGCTCGATGTCTTCGGCCGTGGGCAGGGCGATGGGCGGTTCTTCAGGCACGGCGTCGGCAGCGGGCGGGGCCGCCGGAGCGGGAGCTGCGGCAGGTGGAGCCGGCTCGGCGGCGGGAGTTTCCACCGCTTTAGGGGGGGCGGCGGCCTCTTCGTCGAATGCGGCAAGTTCCCAGCGCTGGTAGGCGGTGAGCTTTTCCTTGGGAATATAGCCGGTCATGGCGATATCGTCAGATCATTTCCTCGCCGCCAGCTCCGCCCAGGATGATCTGGCCTTCGTCGGCCAGGCGGCGGACGATTTTGAGGATTTCCTTCTGTTCGGCTTCGACTTCCGAAACACGCACCGGGCCGCGCGACTCGAGGTCGTCGCGCAGCATTTCCGAAGCCCGCTGCGACATGTTCTTGAATATTTTCTCGCGCAATTCTTCCGATGCGCCTTTCATGGCCAGGATCAGCGAGTCGGACTGGATCTCGCGCAGCAGGAGCTGGATGGCGCGGTCGTCGATGTCGAGCAGGTTTTCGAAGACGAACATCTCGTCCATGATCTTCTGCGCCAGTTCCGGGTCGTATTCGCGGATGGCGTCCACGATCATGGTTTCGTGCGCCGTGCCCATGAAGTTCAGGATTTCGGCAACGGTCCTCACCCCGCCCAGGGCCGTTTTCTTGGCGGTGGCCGAACCCGACAGCAGGCGCAGCATGACGTCGTTCAATTCCCTGAGCGCTTCCGGCTGGACGCCCTCCAGCGTGGCGATGCGCAGGACGACGTCGTTGCGCAGGCGTTCATTGAAATACTTCAGGATGCTGCTGACGTGGTGCTTCTCGAGGTGCACGAGAATCGTGGCGAT
This sequence comes from Propionivibrio sp., assembly GCA_031547245.1. GTDB lineage: Bacteria > Pseudomonadota > Gammaproteobacteria > Burkholderiales > Rhodocyclaceae > Propionivibrio. Next base: position 7,344 of record JAVBSG010000015.1, on the reverse strand, counting down.
GATCTGCGGGTGTTCGTTGCGGATCAGGTCGGCCACGGTGGGCGCATCCAGCCATCGCAAGCCCTCGATGCCGTTAGTGTCGTTATTCTGGAAAATCCGGGAAATGATGCTGGAAGCTTTGTCGTCGCCCAGCGCCTTGGTGAGTACCGCCCGCACATAAGCCTCTGAATCGACATGGACTTCGGCGGACTCCAGCGCCGTTTTCTGGAAATCGGTCAGAACCTCCTCGACTTTGCTGCGCGCCACTTTCTTGATCGCGGCCATGGCATGCCCGAGCTTTTGCACATCCTGGGGGCCAAGGTGCTTGATGACTTCGGAGGCGTAATCCTCGCCGAGCGCAATCAGCAGGATGGCGCTTTTTTCGATTCCGTCATCAGCCGGCATTGGAACCCGTCCAGCCTTTGATGATGTTGGCGACTATTCTGGGGTCTTGCTGCGCGATTTCGCGTACCCGTCCTATCTGTTGCTCCAGGCCACTGGGGGCGCCTTCTCCGCCTTCCTCCGCTTCCTCGTCGACAATGTTGATGTGCCGCCCCAACTGGCGCTGGAGTTCCTCCTGTTCGGTGCCGAGCATCTGGCGGACAAGCGGAATGATGACCTTGAACAGCAGAATGGCGGCGATCAGCGCGAGCAGAACGTATTTCACAATATCCGTCGCCTGCGAATAGACTTCCGGCCTTTCCCAGAGCGGCGTGCTCTGTTCGTCCTTCTCGATGGGGGCAAACATCGCATTGGCCACCGAGATGGAATCGCCGCGGTCCTGGCTAAAGCCCAGGGCTTCCTTCAAGAGATCGTTGATTTGCCGCAATTCGGGATCGGTGAGCGGTTTGGCAACCCCCTTGGCGTCCTTGCGGTGGTTGACGACCACCGCCGCCGTCAGGCGCTTGATGGTGCCCACGGCCTGTTTGGTGTGGCGGATGGTCCGGTCGATCTCATAATTGATCGTCGAATCCTTGCGGGTATTGATCGGCTGGCCGACATTGGCGATCGGCGCCTGCACGCCGGCGGCGTTGAGCTGGCCCGGCACCGGCGGCTGTTGCTGCCCGGCCGCCTGGGGATTGCCGGCGCCCGGCACGGCCGGCTGCGTCAGCGGGGCGGTTGCCGGAACCGGGGGCTGGTTGGTCAGCGCGCCGGGAATGCCTTGCGCGGATGGCGAGGTGCTGGCCGATTCGCTGGTTTGCTGGCTGCGGATGATGGCATCGGGCGGAGTGCCGTTCGGACGGTGGGTTTCCGCCGTCTGCTCGCTCTGCGAGAAATCGATGTCGGCGGCGACCTGGACCTTGTAGTTTCCCCGGCCGAGGATCGGCGAAAGAATGTCTTCCACGCGTTTGATGGCGCTGGCTTCGACTTCCTGGACGTAGTTGAGCTGCAGCGGGTCGAGCCCGGCGTCCATCAATTTGCTCTTCAGTTGCGAGAGCATGGCGCCGGTCTGGTCGATGATGGTGACGCTGGCGGTGGCCAGGTTGGGAACGCTGGCGGCGACGAGATTCTGGATGCCGGCAATTTGTGCCGGGTCGAGCGAACGGCCGGCATAAAGGTTGAGCAACACCGACGCCGAGGGCTTGAGTTCCTCGCGCACGAAGACGGTGGGCTTGGGGATGGCCAGGTGAACGCGCGCTGCCTGGACGGCGCCGATCGACTGGATCGTCCGCGACAATTCGCCTTCCAGCCCGCGCTGGTAGTTGACCTGTTCGGCGAACTGGCTGGTGCCGAATTTCTGGTTCTCCATCAGCTCGAAGCCTACTCCGCCGCCTTTGGGCAGGCCCTGGGAAGCCAGCCTCAGGCGGACTTCGTGGACTTTGTCGCTCGGAATGAGAACGGCGGTGCCGCTGTCGCTGAACCGGTAGGGAATGTTCATCTGGTCCAGCGCGGCGATGATGGAGCCGCCGTCGCGTTCGGTGATGTTCGAGAAAAGTATCCGGAAGTTGGGCTGCCTGACCCAGATGGCGCTGGCCACAAGCATCGCCACCAGCGCGGCGATTGCCACCATAAGCAGGATTTTTTGCTGATTGTTCAGCCGTCCGAATGCCGTCCGCAGCCTCTCCAGAGGGCTGCTTACATCTGCTGACGCATTCGTTTCGGTACCGGTCGCCGCCATGCCCTCAATGATGGATGAACTCTACAATAAATCAAGCAAAAAGCGTTTATTCCTAAGAAGTATTCTACTATTGTATCGGTTTATTGCACGGGATTTTTCATCGAATGAGCGATCAGCCGCAAAAATCGGTCCCTGACATCAATCCAGCGGAATTACAGCGGGCGTTCGATGTTTTCAACCAGGTTTCGCAGGAACTGACCCAGGCCTACGATGCGTTGCAGGGGCGGGTCGAGTCGTTGACGGCCGAGCTGGCGGTGGCCAACGGTGAATTGCGCCGCCAATACCAGGAAAAGGAAACGCTTTCCGAGCGCTTGTCCCTGCTGTTGAAAGCCCTGCCTGGCGGCGTCGTGGCGCTCGACAGCGCATCGACGGTCAGCGAGGCCAACCCGGCGGCGCGGGCGATGTTCGGCGAATCGATCGTCGGCGGCAACTGGTTCGCGGTGGCGCAGGTCCGGTTGACGGCGACCGAGGCGCCGGACGAATGGCAGCTGGAAGGGCTGCGCGTGTCGATTGCCGAAAGCCCGCTCGATTCGGCAGGCGGCAGACTCCTCCTGATACACGACATCACGGCGGCGCACGAGCTCAAGGCCAATCTCGAACGCAACCAGCGTCTGGCGGCGATGGGCGAGATGGCGGCCTCGCTGGCGCACCAATTGCGGACACCCTTGGCGACGGCGCTCCTTTACAGTGCGAATCTGGCGCAGCCGGAGCTTGCCGACGCGGCGCGCATGCGTTTTGCCGGCAAGGCGTCCGAGCAGCTAAAGCGCCTCGAACGGTTGATTCAGGACGTTCTGTTCTTCGCCCGGGGCGAGAGCATCGGGCGCGAATCGATTCCGGCCGGGGTCTTCATCGCGGAAGCGGCGCAGACGGTCGATCCGCTCTGCCGCGCAAAGGGTATCGGCTTTGCCGTGACGGCCGAGGTCGGCGACTCCGTGATTACCGGCAGCCGCAAGGCGCTCGGCGGCGCGCTGCTGAATCTGCTGGAAAACGCCATACAGGCGTGCGAAGGCGCCGACGGGAAAACCGGGACTGTCGGCCTGAGTGCGAGAATCGCCGAACAATGCCTCGAAATCCGCGTGCGCGATACCGGCATGGGGATGGCGCCGGAAATCCAGTCCAGGATATTCGAACCGTTTTTCACGACGCGCGGCCAGGGAACCGGCCTCGGGCTGGCCATTGCGCTTGGCGTCGTCAAGGCGCACGGCGGGACGATAAAGGTCAGCTCGCGATTGACGGAAGGATCGGAATTCATCATGCTGCTGCCTGTCAGAGAAATGCGGTCTTCATCCGATGTGGAATCGAAAGATATGCAGTGACGGAAAGATGATGGCTCAAGGATTGCCTGTTCTGGTCGTCGAGGACGACCCCAATTTGCGCGAAGCCGTGTGCGATACCCTGGAGCTTGCCGGGCAGCCGGCAATTCCGGCCGAGGGCGGCGAGGAAGCGTTGCGCCTGCTCGGTGAGCATGCCGTTTCCCTGGTGGTCAGCGATGTGCGCATGATGCCGATGGACGGCATTTCGCTGCTCAAGGAAATCCGCCATCGCTACATCTACCTCCCCGTCGTGCTGATGACCGCCTACGCCGATGTCGACAGGGCGGTCGAGGCCATGCGTTCAGGGGCGTGCGATTTTCTGCTGAAACCCTTCGAACCGAAGGCGCTGCTCGAGCACGTGGAACGCTACCGCTTGCCCGAGGCCATGGACGACGAGCGGATCGTCGCCTGCGATCCCGCCAGCCGCAACCTGTTCGCCCTGGCGACAAGGGTGGCGCAGACGGACACGACGGTGTTGCTGACCGGCGAGAGCGGCGTCGGCAAGGAGGTCGTGGCGCGCTACATCCACAACCACTCGGCACGGCGCGCGGGGCCTTTCGTCGCCATCAACTGCGCGGCGATTCCGGACAGTCTGCTCGAAGCCACGCTGTTCGGCTACGAGAAGGGGGCGTTCACCGGTGCGCTGCAGGCGCAGGCCGGCAAGTTCGAGCAGGCGCAGAACGGAACGCTGCTGCTGGACGAAGTGACCGAAATGCCGCTTGGCCTGCAGGCCAAGCTGCTGCGCGTCCTGCAGGAGCGCGAGGTGGAACGGGTCGGCGGCAAGAAACCGATACCGCTCGATATCCGCCTGATCGCCACCTCCAACCGCGACATGGCGGAGGCCGTGGCGAAAGGGGTACTGAGGGAGGACGTTTACTACCGGCTCAATGTCTTTCCGCTGCTGATACCCGCCCTGCGCCAGCGGCCGGACGACATCGCCGGGCTGGCTGCCCACTTCCTGGCAGAGCACGGCGGCCGTTCCGGCCGCAGCCGCCTGCGTCTGGGGCCTTCTGCGGAAGAGGCCTTGCGCCGCCATTCCTGGCCCGGCAATGTGCGCGAGCTGGAAAACGTCATGCAGCGGGCGGTGATTTTCGCTTCGGGCGATCTGGTCGAGGCGGACGCTCTGCATTTGCCGCTTTCTCCCATGATCAAGCCGGCGCCGGAGGAAAACGCAATACCCGCCATAAATGTCGGAGCGGCAATGCCGCTGCCCGAGGCGGCGCGGACCGACAACATGCGCGATCTGGAGCGCGAGCACATCCTCGGAACGCTGGCCTCCGTGGGCGGCTCCCGGAAACTTGCCGGCGAACGCCTCGGCATGTCGGAACGAACTTTGCGCCACAAGCTCAAACAGTATAGGGATGCAGGCTTATTTGACGGATGATTCCATTTCTAAATCGCGAGCGCCTTTGCCGCCTTCGCCTTGCCGTGCTATAGCACTGCGAAGCGGCTCCGGCTTCGCGGCCCTCACTATTTATAAATGGAATAATGCTGATTTCTCTGGCGTGTTTCTTGCATGGAATAGGGCGAAAGAGTCTGGAGCGAGCAATGGATACAAAAGGCATTGATCAGGTATTGAGCGTGTTGCGGGCCACCGCGGCGCAGGCGAGCGGGCGCGCGAACGAGGCTGCGCCTGCGGCGTCGGGGAACACGGAGTTTTCGCAGGCGCTGCAGAAAGCCATCGAGCAGGTCAACCAGACGCAGCAGCAGGCGGAAGAGTTGGCGGCAAATTTTGCCGCCGGCGGCGACAATGCCGCCAATCTGCACGAGGTCATGATCTCACTGCAAAAAGCCAGCGTGTCGTTCCAGGAAATGGTGCAGGTCCGTAACCGGCTGGTGACGGCTTACCACGACGTAATGAATATCCAGCTTTAGCAAATTCGAATTTCTGCAAAACGCGCTGAAAACTGACTGCCGGGGAGTTGCCAACCCGGCATTTCTTTTTGAGAGCTGCTAGGGCGTGTTCACAGTAAGCGACGGGCAGCGCAAGGGACTGGCGGGGAGGCAGGGCAATGCGCTGGTCGCGCCGTGCAGTCATCTGCACAAGCGAGCGGCAACGCGGCAATGCGCCCCTCCCGCTACAGCAAACGCTGTCCCGCCGGTTACTGTGAACACGCCCTAGTCCCCGCGGTTTTTCAGGCCAAGCCGTTCAGCCGTGCCTTGCGTTCCCGTTCGATCCGCGTGATGTAGCGCTGGATGACGGTGAGGCGGGTATCCGGCAGGTTGACGTACTCGCATCCCACGCGGATGCAGCGCATGCCATTGCGCGCGGCGACGTCGAACATGTTGCGGATGCATAATACAACGGTCAACAGGCCTTCGCCGGGCAAGGTGATCTGGCAGTCGTCGAGCAAATCGTCTTTATGGAGAAAGCGGGCTTTCTCCGGCGCGATCATCAGGCCGATGCCGCCGCCGCTGATGTCGACCAGTGGCGTGTCGATCGCCTGCGGTCCGTTTTCGGTGTGCTTGACCGTGGCGTGGAGGCGAACGGGGTTGGCGATGGGCGTGGAAAGCCGGAAGAACTCCCGGCGCTGCAGGCGCAGGAGCCTGTCCGGCAGCGCGCATTGAAAGGCCGGCAGACCGCCTTTTACTACGGCCGTCAGCTTGTCCAGGCTGAAGCGGATTTTGACCTTGTCGACGACGGCGGTGAATATGAGCCTATCGGCGGCGAGCGCTCTTTCGTTCATCGTATGGCTGTTGCTGACATCGATGACGAATGTTTTCTCCTCCGGATTCACGGAAATCATCGATGTCAGGAAAAACGATTCGCCGCGGTCGAAATATACGGTAATCAGAACCTTTTTTGGAATCAGGGAACGCAACAGGACGACAATTTCGGCCTCCGAATGCAGCATGTACTGGCTGTATTCGTCGTTTTGCTCGAGTTCGTCTTCGGCCTGCTCGAAAGAGGCGGGCTGGAGGTCCTGTTCGCTGTCGTTTTCCGCCATGTCCGGTTCCTGTCCAATACGAAATACAGTCTGGCAAGCATGCACGAAGTATGCCACCCGAACATGCCTGGCAGGCGGAATTTTTTCTCGGACCTACGAAAAAAAAACCGCTACGGACTGGCCGTAGCGGGTGCTAAGGAGCGGAGGAGATTTTTTACTTGAGCAGGGAGAGCACGTTCTGCGGGATGGAGTTGGCTTGGGAGATCATGGCGGTGCCGGCCTGCTGGAGGATCTGGGAGCGGGTCAGCGAAGCGGTCTCGGCGGCGAAGTCGGCATCCATGATGCGGCTCTTGGCAGCGGTCTGGTTCTCGATGGCCCCTTCGAGGTAGGAGACCGTGAAGGTCAGCCGGCTCTGCATGCCGCCGACTGCAGCACGGTTGGAGGCAATACTGCCCAGGGCAGCATCGATGCTGGCCATGGCGGTTGAGGCGCCTGCCGTTGTCTTGACATCGCCGGCCGCGACGGTGACGCTGGCGAATGTGCCGGAGATGCTGTCGCCGGCATCGGCGCCGACCTGGAAGTTGAAGGTGGCGAAGACGCTCTGGCCGTTGAGCTTGGCGGCGCCCTGGATACGCGTGGCTTCTGCCTGCAGGGCCTGGAATTCGACGTCGATCTTGTCGCGTTCGGTGTTGGACAGGGTGCCGTTGAGCGACTGGGTGGCGAGTTCGCGCATGCGCTGGAGCTGGTCGGAGACGGTGGCGAGCGCGGTGTCGGCGGTCTGGGCGTAGGAGATGCCGTCGGAAGCGTTGCGGGCGGCGACGGTCATGCCGCGGATCTGGGAGTCCATCTTCTGCGCGACGGCGAGGCCGGCGGCGTCATCCATGGACGAATTGATGCGCAGGCCGGAGGAGAGGCGCTGCAGTGCGGTGGAGAGGCCCTGGTTGGTGCGGTTGAGGTTGCGCTGGGCGTTCAGGGACATCACGTTGGTGTTGATCACTTGTGCCATTTTCAGATTCCTTCGCTCAATGTTGGGTGAATCGTTCGG
>JAVBSG010000024.1:0-13315 GCA_031547245.1 Propionivibrio sp. | reverse complement strand
CCACGCCGAGGGTCCGACGCCGGTTTCCGCCGTGCTTTCCGGGCTGCTGCTCAACGTCGCGCTGTACGCCATCATCCGCTGCAAGGTACTCGTCGATGGCGCGCTGGGCACGCATTTCGCCGGCAACCTGATGATGGGCTTCGGCTTGTTGACGGTCGTCGTCCCGGCCTTCTACCTGTCGCGGCAGAAGGACATCAAGCGGCTGTTCGGCTTCTCCTCGATCGAGCACATGGGGATCATCACCTTCGCTTTCGGCATGGGCGGCGGCGTTGCCACCTTTGCTGGCCTGCTGCACATGACCGTGCATTCGCTGACCAAGTCCGCCATCTTCTTCGCCGTCGGCCATGCCGCGCAAATGGCCGGCACGCAGGCCATCGATGAGATCAAGGGCCTGATCAAGCGCTCGCCGACCATCGGCTGGGGCCTGATGATCGGCTCGCTGGCCATTCTCGGCATGCCGCCCTTCGGTGTATTCACCAGCGAATTCATGATCCTCACCACGGCCATCAAACACCATCCCTGGGCCATTCCCATCCTGCTCATCGCGCTGAGCGTGGCCTTCGCCTCGATGTTCAGCAAGGTGCAGGGCATGGCGTTCGGCGAGCCGACGGTGCAGCCGCTGGCCCACAACCCGGCGCTGCTGCCTGTTTTCATCCACCTGGGGCTGGTGCTCATGCTCGGCCTGTGGATCCCCCCCTATCTGAGCGAATGGTTCCGCCAGGCCGCCAGCATGGTCGGCTGAACGCGGGAACGGAAAGCAGAACGCCATGCAATTCCTCGACCAGGCCATTGAATTCGAACTGCTCGCCGGCCAGGCGCTGCCGGTTTATGCCGCCCGCGTCAGCGCCGATGAGCTGACCGCCTTTTGCGCTGCCGCGCAGACCGCCGGCCGGCGCCTCGTCGCCCTGTGGGGCAGCGACGAGAGTGACCGTGTATCGCCCGCGGATTGTCTCCTGCATGTCGCCATCGACCTTGCCGAAGGGCTGGCCTGCCTGAGTCTGCCGCTGAATCCGCAGGACTCCCGCGAGACGATGGTTTTCCCGAATCTGGCGGATATTTTTCCGGCAGCCAACCGCATGCAGCGCACTGCGATGGACATGCTCGGCCCGCGGCCCGCGGCGGGCGATGTCCGGCCCTGGCTGCGCCATGCCAACTGGCCCGAAGATTACCATCCGCTGCGCCACAGCACGCCGGATGCGCGCCATCCCGTGCAGAACGAGGAATACGCTTTCGTCCGCGTCGAAGGCGACGGCGTCCACGAGATCCCGGTCGGGCCGATCCACGCCGGCATCATCGAGCCCGGCCATTTCCGTTTTTCGGTCATGGGCGAGAACGTCCTGCGCCTTGAACAGCGCCTGGGCTGGAAACACAAGGGAATCGAGCGCCGCTTCGCCGGCATGCCCCTGGCAGAGGGCCTCCGGCTGGCCGGCCGCGTTTCCGGGGATTCCACCGTTGCCTACGCCTGGGCCTACAGCCAGGCTGCCGAAGCCATCGGCGGCGCCGTACCGCCGCCGCGCGCGCAATGGCTGCGCGCCCTGCTGCTCGAACGCGAACGCATCATCAACCACCTCGGCGACCTCGGCTACCTCGGCAACGACGTCGCTCTGTCCTTCGGGCTGATGCAGTTCATGCGCCTCAAGGAAGACTGGGTGCGCGCGAACGCCAGGCTGTTCGGACACCGCTTCATGATGGACCGCGTCGTCCCCGGCGGCGTCACCGTCGACATCGACGACGAAGGAATACAGATCGCCACCGATCAGTGCAAGTCGCTCGAACGGGAACTGCGCGTGCTCAAGAACATCTATGATGAACACGCCGGATTGCAGGACCGTTTCATGACGACGGGCATCGTCACCCCGCAACTTGCCAGGTATCTCGGCGTCATCGGACTGGCGGGCCGTGCCAGTGGGCAGCGCTGGGATTTGCGCTGCAATCATGCCGTCGTTCCCTACGACCAGATCAACGTGGCCATGGCCGTCGAGCAAGGCGGCGACGTGGCTGCCCGCGCTCTCGTCCGCTTTGGCGAGATCAGGGAATCCCTGCAAATCATCCGCCGGATTCTACGGGAAATGCCGTCGGGCGAAATCCGTTGCGACGTGCACAGCGCCCCCGGCGAACGCGGTTTCGGTTGGGTGGAGGGCTGGCGCGGCGACGTTTTCGTCGCCCTCGAGACCGGTGACGACGGCAAAATCCGCCGCTGCCACTGCCACGACCCCTCCTGGCAGAACTGGCCGGCGCTCGAGCACGCCATCATCGACAACATCGTTCCCGACTTTCCGCTGATCAACAAATCGTTCAACCTGTCCTACGCCGGACCGGACCTATAGGCTGCCCATCATGTTCCCGATGATCAGACAAATACTGCGCACCGGCATCGTCAGCGAAGCCGCTCCCGAGGCCGACGAGGCTTTGCGCACTCTGTCGCAGCGCCTGTCCGAGGCCATGCTCCAGAAGCTGGGGCGGGCGCTGGTGATCCGCCACGTCGATGCCGGCTCGTGCAACGGCTGCGAGCTGGAAATCCATGCGCTGAACAACCCGTACTACAACCTGGAAGCGCTTGGCATCAAGTTCTCCGCCAGCCCGCGCCATGCCGACATGCTGCTCGTTACCGGCCCGGTCGCCAAGAACATGGAAGTGGCCCTGCAGCGCGCCTACGTCGCCACGCCGGAGCCCAGGCTGGTCGTCGCCGTAGGCGATTGCGGGTGCTCAGGCGGCATTTTTGGCGAAAGCTATGCCTCTTGCGGCCGCGTTTCCAACGTCATTCCGGTGGATGTCTGCGTGCCGGGCTGCCCACCCACGCCGCTGCAACTGATGCAGGGAATCCTGACGGCTATCGCCCCGGAAAGCCACCACCCCGAGCAGACGCCATGACGGCGATCCGCCGGCTGTTCATCCACGGCCGCGTGCAGGGCGTCGGCTTCCGCTGGTCGCTGGTGGCCGAGGCAAGGAAGCTCGGCCTTGATGGCTGGGTTCGCAACCACGGCGATGGCAGCGTCGAAGCCCTGCTCATCGGCCCGGAGAATGCCGTCGACATCCTGACCGCCTGGGCGCACCGCGGGCCGCTCCAGGCGCGCGTCGACCGTGTCGTCGCCCGGGAGGAACCGTCATGCGGCGAAGAAGACCGCTCGGGAAAATTCTCCCAGCGCCCGTCCGCTCGTTAACGGCGGGCATTTGAAACCTTTATCTAATTTCCCGACAGCTTTTTCCCGGCGCAGCAACAATCCACGACATCCCGATGAAGACACTCCCTCTCATGCCGCAATCAAATGTCTTCCGGGGAATGTTGCTGATCCTGTTCACCGTCCTGCTGTTTTCCACGCAGGACACGGTGACCAAGTACCTTGCCCGCCATTACCCGGTCGGCATGATCCTGTGGGCGCGCTACCTCATCCACATCGTACTGTTCCTCGCCATGGTGCTGCCCCGCCGCGGTCTGGCAGTGCTCAGGACGGAACGGCTGGCGGTCCAGATCGTGCGCGGCACGCTGCTCTCCTGCGCGGCGCTTTTCTTTACCCTGGCCATCAAGTACATGGCGCTCGCCGAAGCCACGGCAATTGCGTTCACTTCACCGCTCCTGGTCACCGTACTGTCCGTGCTGTTCCTCAAGGAGCGGATGGCAAAGGGGCTCTGGGTCGCCATATTCTGCGCATTCATCGGCGTTCTGGTCATCATCCGTCCTGGCGGCAGCCTGTTTACCTGGGCCGCCTTTCTGCCGCTGATCAACGCCCTTTTCTTCTCGACCTTCCAGGTGCTGACGCGCAAGCTCTCCGGCCTCGAAAGCCCTTATTCGCTGGTTTTTTATCCCGGCCTCGTCGGGCTGTTCATGTATTCCTTCACCCTGCCGTACTCCTGGGTCGTCCCGGACAACGGCTGGCACCTGCTCCTCATGGCGCTGCTCGGCATCCTGGCCATTCTCAGCCAGCTCATCATGGTCAAGGCGCTCGAACTGGCGCCGGCATCGCGGCTGGCGCCGTTCAGCTATTCCCAACTGGTCTGGACCACCCTGTACGGCTATCTGGTTTTCGACAATTTCCCGGACCATTGGTCGCTGATCGGCATCGGCATCCTCATTGCCAGCGGCATTTACTGCGCCAACCATCAGCGGCTGTCCGAAAAGGAAACGCGCAGGATTCTCCTCGGCACGCCGCCCAACGAATAATTCCATTTATAAATCGTTAGAGACACGAAGCCGAGCCGAAGACAGTGTTGTAGCACGGCAAGGCGAAGGCGACAAAGTCACTGAGGATTCAGAAATGGAACAGGCACCTCCCGCAATCCATCCGGGATCCCTGCCAATCGTGCGCTGCATGGGGAAAACAATTAGAATATGCTGGCTAGTTCATGCCGCCGTCCACAAAAACAAGCCATGCAGAAACAGAGCACGGGCAGCAGCGGATCCGATTTTACGAATCAATCATAACCGTGAAAATGGCACTCGCTAAACGCTTGTTCCAGACGAATCAGGGAAGCGAATGGGCGTGAACGAAAAACTGAAACTGTCGGAGCCGCCATCGCGAACCATTACCGCAGCATTGAAACCTGCCGGCCTTTACCTGATATTCGCCTGCCTCTGGATTTTATTCTCGGACGGAATCGCCCGGAGGCTGTTTGCCGGTCCGGAACAGCTCCAGTCCATCCTTGCCTGGAAAGAAATACCGTTTGTCATCATCACCCTGGCATTGTTCTGGGTCTGGTCACGGCGGCTGATTCGAAACGTCTCCGAATTGGCTCTATCCGTGCAGGAAAAAGCTCTGAACAGCTGCCGCTGCCTGTCCACCATCGTCGAGTTGTCTCCGAACGTCATTTTTGCCAAGGACCTGCAGGGGCGTTACCTCATCTTCAATCAGAAAGCGGCGCAGGTCACCGGGAAACATGCCGATGCAGTACTGGGGCAGGACGATTCGTTCATTTTCCCTGCCGACGAGATCGAGCATATTCTTTCTCATGACCGACAGGTCATTGCCGAGAACAAAACCATCGTACATGAGGTAACCCTCACCGGAGCAGACGGCGCGAAGCGGATTTTCCAGGCAACGAAAGGGGTGCTGCGCGACGACAGCGACAATATCGTTGGAATTTTCGGTATTTGCTATGACATCACCGAACAAAAACATTCGGAAGAAGAACTGCGCAAGAACGAAGCCAATTTCCGCTCGCTGTTCGAGGAGAACAGTTCCCCGATGCTGCTCATCGACCACGCCACCGGAGAGATCATCGGCGCGAACGTGGCGGCGCTCGCCTTCTACGGATATACGGAAGAGCAGTTCCTGAAACTGCACATCGAGGACATCAACCCATCATCCCCTCAAGATATTGCCAGGGCTCTGCAGCGCGCCGCAAGCGGCGAACGCAGGGCACGCCATACCATCCACCTGCTGGCATCCGGAGAAATGCGCGACGTCGAGCTGCATGCCACGCACATCAACCGCAATGGCCGATCCTTCATGCTCACTATCGTCCATGACATTACGCAGCGAAAAAAAACCGAACGATCCCTGCATGAAAGCGAGGCGCGTCTGCGCCTGGCGCTGACCGCCTCCAACCAGGGGTGGTTCGATATCGATCTGAAGAGCGGCGATATCACGGTCAGCCACGAATATCTCGACATAGCGGGCTACGCGCGCGATGAATTTCTCCCATCCATGGAAGAACTGCTCGCTCGTGCGCATCCCGATGACCGCAATGCCGTTTTTTCCGCGCTGCTGGCAGGATCGAAGGATGGTGAACCCTTCAGCATCGAATACCGGCAGCGCAAAAAATCCGGCGACTACCGGTGGGTCCGCTCCATCGGCAGGGCCGTCGAATGGGACGCCAAAGGTTATGCCTCGCGTCTGATAGGCATCAAAACCGACATCACGGAACGCAAGGAGCTGGAGGAACAGATCCGCCAGCTGGCTTTCTTCGATCCGCTCACCTCGCTGCCCAACCGCCGCCTTCTGCACGACCGGCTGAACCGCGCCATGGAAGCCAGCAAGCGTAGCGGCCGTTATTGCGCGGTCATGTTCTCGGACATGGACAATTTCAAGCCGCTCAACGACACCCATGGCCATGAGGTCGGCGATCTGCTTCTGATCGAGGCTGCCAACAGGCTGGCAAGTTGCGTCCGTGCCGTAGACACCGTTGCCCGCTTCGGTGGCGATGAATTCGTCATCATGATCTGCGAACTTACCGCCGACAGGAACGAATCCATCGAGCAGGCCCGCGCCGTCGCCGAAAAAATCCGCCTGGCGCTGGCCAGGCCCTACATTCTAGAGGCCCAGGACGAATACGGTTCGACAAGGACCATCGAACACCGCTGTTCCGCCAGTATCGGTATTACGTTGTTCATCGACCACCAGACCAGCTTTGCCGATATTCTCAAGGAGGCGGACCTCGCCATGTATGCCGCCAAGGAAGCAGGGCGCAACATGATCCGTTTCCATGAAGAATTCCGCTGAAGGCAAGTTGATTGCCTACAGGCCGCTATCGCCCGGTTTGCCGCAAATGAATGGCCACCGAAAGCTGCGCCCCCAGCCAGCCAAGCGCCGCGCCACAGCCCGCTACTTCGGCCATTTGCAGCGGCAATAGTCCTTGCGGGACAAAAGAGCTGTCGTATAGCGTCAGCAGTTCGTTCACCGGCACGGAGAGGAGCCACCCTCCGGCATAGACGAGGAGCGCCGCAAAGCCTCCGCCCAGGGCACCCTGCAGCGCACCGAAGTAGAGGAACGGCCGGCGGATGAACGCATCGGTCGCGCCGACCATTCGCCCCACTTCGATTTCCGCGGCCCGGGCCAGTATCTGCAGGCGGATCGTGTTGAACGTCACGGCGACCAGCGCCACGGCAAACACCGCCGCCAGCAAGGCGACCATCAGATTCCCCAGGCGCAGGAAAGCGTCGAAACGCCGGCTCCAGGCCGAATCGATCTGCACGTGCGCCACCTTGGGCCATTGCCTGAAGGAGACCGCCATGCTTTCGAGCACCTCGGTCCGCGAGTCGCCAGGCTCAACGACAAATGCGTCAGGCAGCGGATTTTTCGCAAGACCGGCGACGACTTCGGACATGCCATCGAGCGACTGCAAATGCTCCAGCGCCTCGTCACGGGAAACGAAGCGCCATTTTCCGGGGTTGGCTTCGCGCAGGCGCGCCTCGATTTCGTCGACTTCCTTGCGAGTAGCCTCGGTTTCCATGAACACGCTGATTTCCTTGATTCCCGACACATTGCCGGCGATCAGCTGGAGATTGTTCAAAACGACCCAGCCGGCCGCCGGCAAAGCCAGCGCAACCCCGATCACCACCAGCGACAGGATCGTATTCAACGGCGAGGTCAACAACCGATGCAAAGCATTGCGCAGCGCCGCAACATGCTGGGAGAAAAAGGCTCTCACACCGCCCCTCCCGACAGGCGGCCGCGCTCGAGGCACAGGACGCGCGGCGAGCAGTGCGCCATCCACTGGGGATCGTGCGTGGCGATCACCAGGGTGACGCCGACCTGATGAAAGGAACGAAAAATATCCAGAATGGCGCCTGCCGATCCCTTGTCCAGATTCGTCGTCGGCTCGTCGGCGAGAATGATCGCCGGCCGGTTGACAACGGCGCGGGCGATCGCCAGCCGCTGCTGCTCTCCCCCGGACAGGGCGATCGGCCGGGCTCGCTCGCGGTCGAGCAGCCCCACCTTGTCGAGCGCCGCCTGGGCGCGGCGCCGCGCTTCCTTGGCCGGCAAGCCGACGATGGACAGCGGTAGAAGCACGTTGTCGAGGACGCTGCGGTCGAACAACAGCTTCTGGTCCTGGAAAATCAGGCCGAAATTGCGCCGCAGGTAGGGAATCGCGCTACGCCGCAAAGCGGCGATATTCTTCCCGTTGATGACGATGCTCCCCGACGTCGGCCGCTCGATCGCAGCCAGGAGGCGGAACAGAGTGGACTTCCCTGCCCCCGAATGGCCGGTGATGAAGACCATCTCGCCGGCAGTGATGTCGAAGCTGACGTCCCTGAGCGCCTCTATCCCTTGCGGGTAGCGTTTGGTGACGGAGCTGACGGAAATCATGGCCGGGGATTACTCGAAGATGGCGTCGACAAAATCCCGGGCGACGAAAGGCCGCAGATCGTCGATCCCTTCGCCTACGCCGATGAAACGGATCGGTTTGGGGCACTGGCGGGCAATCGCGGCGATCACGCCGCCCTTGGCCGAACCGTCGAGCTTGGTGACGACAAGGCCGGTGACGGTGATCGACTTGTCGAAGGCTTTCACCTGCTGCAGCGCGTTCTGCCCGAAATTGGCGTCGAGCACCAGCAATGTTTCGTGCGGACCCGTCGGGTCGGCCTTCTGGATCACGCGGCGCACCTTGGCGATTTCCTCCATGAGATGCAGCTGCGTCGGCAGGCGGCCGGCGGTATCGGCCAGCACGATGTCGATACCGCGCGCCGTGGCCGCCGAGATGGCGTCGAAAATGACGGCGGCCGGATCGCCGGATTCCTGCGAGATGACCGTCACGTTGTTGCGTTCGCCCCAGGTCTGAAGCTGCTCGCGCGCCGCCGCGCGGAAGGTGTCGCCAGCCGCCAGCAGCACCGACAGGCCTTGCGCCTGGAAATACTTGGCCAGTTTGCCGATCGACGTCGTCTTGCCCGCGCCGTTGACTCCGGCGATCATGATGATGAACGGACGGTGCGCCGACACGTCGAGCGGCTGCTCGAGCGGCAGCAGCAGTTCGTGCAGGGCATCGGAAAGCGCTTTCTGGATGCCTTCCGGCGTTTCGATCTTTTCGCGCTTGGCGCGCGCCTTGAGGTCGTCGAGCAGGTAGGTCGTGGCCTCCAGGCCGACATCGCTCGTCAGCAGCAGGGTCTCGAGCTCTTCGAGCAGCTCGTCGTCGACCTTGCCGCGCGAGAAAATCGATTTGAGCTTGCCGCCCAGTTGGGCGCGGGTACGTGACAGGCCAGCTTTCAGGCGTTCGCGCCAGGACGGTGCGGGCGCCGGAGCGGCCTCGGGAACGACGTTTTCCGGAGTCTCGGCGGGCGGAGGGGAGGATTTTTTCAGGAAACCAAACATGGTCATTCAGGTCAATGGAAATTCCGGGATTTCAGCGGACGGCTCGATCAGGGTAATATGCCGAGCCATCCACCGTTCATTGCGATTCTAACAGAAGCCGTTTTTACCCATGAGCCACATTGATCATTCCATCGTCAGATTCGCCCGCCTCGCCGCCGCGCTGGCGGCCCTGTCTTCGCCGCTCTCCGCGCTCGCCAATCCGTTCGAACAGCAGTTGCCGAACGGCCTGCGCGTCATCGTCAAGGAAGACCGCCGCGCGCCAACGGCCGTGCACATGGTCTGGTACCGCGTCGGCGGCATGGACGAAACGAATGGCACGACCGGCGTCGCCCATCTGCTCGAACACATGATGTTCAAGGGAACGCCGACCACCGGGGCGGGAGAATTCAGCCGCATCGTCGCCGCCGCCGGCGGGCGCGACAACGCTTTCACCAGCCGCGATTACACGGCGTATTTCCAGCAGATTCCCAGCCGACAGCTGGAACAGATGATGCAGCTCGAAGCCGACCGCATGCGCCATCTGACGCTCGCGCCCGAAGAGTTTGCCCAGGAGATCAAGGTGGTCATGGAAGAACGGCGCCTGCGCACCGACGACCAGCCGAAGTCCATGCTCTTCGAGCAGTTGAACGCCACGGCCCTACAGGCGCATCCTTACCGCGTCCCCGTCATCGGCTGGATGAACGACCTGGAAAACATGACGGCGCAGGACGCCCGCGACTGGTACGACCGCTGGTACGTGCCGAACAACGCTTATGTGGTCGTCGTCGGCGACGTAGACCACAACGAAGTTTTCCGGCTGGCCGAAAAATATTACGGCCCGCTCGCCGCCCGGCCGCTGCCGGCACGCAAGCCGCAGGAAGAACCGGCGCAGGCCGGCATCCGCCGCCTGACCGTCAAGGCGCCGGCGGAACTGCCGGTGGTCCTGATGGCTTACAAGGTGCCGGTAATCCGCGACGTCGAAAAGGACGTCGATCCCTATGCTTTGGAAATGCTTTCGGCCATCCTCGACGGGCACGAAGCCGCCCGGCTACAGAAACATCTGATCCGGGAGCAGCGGCTGGCCGTCTCAGCCGGTTCAGGCTACGACTCCACGGCGCGCGGTCCCGGCATGTTCTACCTGCTGGGCTCGCCGAGCGAGGGCCGCACGCGCGCTGAACTGGAAGCGGGCCTGCGCGCGGAAATCGCGCGCATCGCCGAACAGGGAGTCACCGGGGAGGAGCTTGCGCGCGCCAAGGCGCAATACGTGGCCGGCCAGGTTTACAAACTCGATTCGATGTTCGCGCAGGCCATGGAAATCGGCCAACTCGAAGCAGTCGGCATTTCCTACCGTTCCGACAAGCAAATGATCGAAAAGCTGCAGGCTGTCACGGCCGAACAGGTTCAGGCCGTCGTGAAGAAATATCTGGTCGACGACCAGGCGACCGTGGCCGAACTCGATCCGCAGCCTCTGCCGCAAACACCGCCCCGCAAACCCGTTGCCTTGCCCCACCATTAAGCATTGAGCGAACCGCAGATGAACGCCAACGTCACGAACACCATGAAAATCTTACGATTGCTCTGCCTTTTGAGCCTTGTCGCCTTCGGCCGGCTGGCCGAGGCAGGACCCAGAATCGAACACTGGACCGCCCCTTCGGGCGCGCGCGTGTTTTTCGTCGAAAGCCGGGCTCTGCCGATGCTCGACGTCCAGGTCGATTTCGCCGCCGGGAGCGCCCGCGATCCGCAAGACAAGCCGGGCGTGGCGGCGCTGACGCACGCCCTGCTCGACATGGGCGCAGCCGACATGGACGAGACGGCGATCTCCAACCGGCTGGCCGACATCGGCGCCCAGATCTTGGGCGGCATCGAAAAGGACCGTGCATCGGCCAGGCTGCGCACGCTGGCCGAGGCCGGCAAACGCGATGCGGCACTCGCCATTTTCCGTGCCGTCCTGTCGTCCCCGCAATTTCCCACGGCGGTTTTCGAACGGGAGAAAGCGCGTACGCTCGCCGGCCTGAAGGAATCCCTGACCCGCCCGGACGCCATTGCCAGCCGCGCCTTCTGGGCGGACCTGTACCCGGCGCACGCCTACGGCCGCAACGCCACGCCGGAATCGGTGGCGGCCATCGAACGCAACGACCTGGAAAGTTTCTACCGTAATCACTACAACGCCGCAGGCGCAGTCGTAACGATCGTCGGCGATATCGCGCGCGGCGATGCCGAGGCGCTTGCGCAAAAGCTGACGGATGGCTTGCCGGCCGCCGCCGGCAACGATGCCCCTGGCGCCCCCGACCTGCCCCGCGCCGCCGAGCAGCGCATTCCGCACCCGGCGGCGCAGGCGCACGTGCTGATCGGCACGCCGTCGCTCAAGCGCGGTGACCCCGACTTTTTCGCGCTGCAGGTCGGCAACTACACCTTGGGCGGCGGCGGCTTCGTCTCGCGGCTGATGAACGAAGTGCGGGAAAAGCGCGGGTTTGCCTACAGCGTCTACAGTTATTTCATGCCGATGCTGCAGCCTGGGCCCTTCCAGATCGGCCTGCAGACGAAGAAGGAACAAGCCGGCGAGGCGCTGAAAGTAACCCGCGAGGTGCTGGCGAAATTCCTAGCCGACGGCCCGACCGCCGAAGAACTGGCCGCCGCCAAGCAGAACATCGCCGGCAGTTTCCCGCTGCGCCTCGACAGCAACGGCAAGATTCTCGACAACGTCGCCGTGATCGGTTTCTACGGCCTGCCGCTCGATTACCTGGAGACCTATATCGGCAACGTCGAAAAGGTGACGGTGGACGATGTCCGCGCCGCCTTTGCACGGCACGTAAAAGCTGAGAATCTGGTCACCGTCGTCGTCGGCGGCGAATAAGTCCGGCGCATGAACTCCGTCCGCATCATCGGCGGCGAATGGCGGCGGCGCATCCTGCGCTTCCCGGATGGCGAAGGGCTGCGCCCGACGCCCGACCGCGTGCGCGAAACGCTGTTCAACTGGTTGGGCCAGGATCTCTCAGGCCTTTCCTGCCTCGACCTGTTCGCCGGCAGCGGCGCGCTCGGCTTCGAAGCGGCTTCTCGCGGCGCATCGCGCGTCGTCATGGTCGACCGGTCCGCCAAGGCGGTTGGCGGGTTGAGAGCCAATACCCGCTTGCTGGCCGCGGAAAACCGACTGGAGATTGTCTGCGCGGATGCGGTAGAATTCGCGTCCTCACGACCCCTCGCCGGTCCCAGGTTCGACGTCCTGTTTCTCGACCCGCCCTACAAGAAGGGCTGGATCGAAGCCATAGAGCCGTTGATTCCGCGACTTCTGGCTGACGATGGGGTACTCTATGCCGAATCGGAATCGCTGTTGGAAAATTGCGGCCAATGGCATACGGTGCGGCATGGACGGGCAGGACAAGTCTTTTATCATTTGATGCGGAGCGAAAAGCCAAATGGCGCTCAATAACAAAATGGCGATCTACGCCGGGACATTCGATCCCCTGACGCGGGGACACGAGGATCTCGTGCGGCGGGCGGTCAACCTGTTCGACCATGTCATCGTGGCCATCGCCGCCAGTCATTCGAAGCGCCCGTTCTTCACCCTGGAAGAACGGGTCGAGATGGCCAAGGAAGTCCTGGTGCATTATCCGAACGCCGAGATCCGCAGCTTCGAAGGGCTGCTCATGGACTTTCTCCACGAATGCGGCGCCAAGGTCATTCTGCGTGGATTGCGCGCCGCGTCGGACTTCGAATTCGAATTCCAGATGGCCGGCATGAACCGCAACCTCTACCCCGAGGTGGAAACGGTCTTCCTGACTCCCGGCGAGCAATACATGTTCGTCTCGGCGACCATGGTGCGCGAAATCGCGTCCTTTGGCGGCAACGTCAGCAAATTCGTCCACCCCGCCATCAGCGAACGGCTGAAGCGGAAAGTGGACAGTCTTCATTCATGACTTTGAGAGGAATACCATGTCTTTGATCATCAGCGACGAGTGCATCAATTGCGACGTTTGCGAACCGGAGTGCCCGAACGGCGCCATTTCGCAGGGCGATGAAATCTACGTCATCGACCCGGGCAAATGCACCGAATGCGTCGGGCATTACGACACGCCGCAATGCGTCGATGTCTGCCCGGTCGACTGCATCGCGAAAGATCCCGCATACGCGGAAACCGAAGACCAGTTGTGGGTCAAATATGAAAAGCTGACCGGCAACAAGCGCGCCGGCTGAACCGTTTTCGCAAAGAGACACCGCCTTCCGGGGAAGGCGGTGTCTCTTTTTGCCTGGCGGTTTTTTTTCGGGCCGAATCGCCACCCGGTACGCTCGGGCCCGTGGCACCGAAAGCGGACCAT